>JBMNOD010000038.1:0-28620 GCA_050942875.1 Kiritimatiellia bacterium | reverse complement strand
GAAGCGGCGGCGCCGCCGCCCGGGCGCATGTTCGGCGCCTGGATCATGGCCATCCTCCTCGCCGGCATGCTCGCCTCCCTCTGGTTCAATGGCACCGAACGGCACGAGCC
Organism: Kiritimatiellia bacterium; assembly: GCA_050942875.1. GTDB lineage: Bacteria > Verrucomicrobiota > Kiritimatiellia > RFP12 > UBA3636 > JAAZAI01. Next base: position 28,510 of record JBMNOD010000038.1, on the reverse strand, counting down.
AATCCCCTACCACCCGGACTTCATCAACCTTGTCGATGCCGGTCTCGTCGAAAAAGTCGAAATCTTCCACGACGCCGGCATCAACGCCGTCCGCGGCCAGACCCGACTGCCTGCCGTCGCCGACGACGAGCAGAAGGCGCTTTTCGCCCAGAAGCCCAAGCGCTGGCGCGTCAACATCGGCGACACCGAGCCCGTCGAGCGCTACCTCGTCGATCGCGACGTCGGCGTCGAGCACAAGCGCCAAAGCAACCACTTCGCGCTCTTCCTCTACAACATCTTCCCCACGCTGCTCCTGATCGGCGTCATCTACTTCATCTTCACGCGCCAGATCAAGGCCGCCGGCGGCGGCGCCATGTCCTTTGGCAAAAGCCGCGCCCGCCAGCTCATGCGCGACGCCAAGAAGATCACCTTCCAGGACGTCGCCGGCATCCAGGAAGCCAAGGAGGAAGTCGAGGAGATCGTCGAATACCTCAAGAACCCCCAGAAGTTCCAGCGCCTCGGCGGCAAGATGCCCAAGGGCGTGCTCATGTGCGGCGCGCCCGGCACCGGCAAGACCCTCCTCGCCAAGGCCATCGCCGGCGAGGCCGACGTGCCCTTCTTCAGCATCAGCGGCTCCGACTTCGTCGAAATGTTCGTCGGCGTCGGCGCCTCCCGCGTCCGCGACATGTTCGAACAGGCCAAGAAAAACGCCCCCTGCCTGCTCTTCATCGATGAAATCGACGCCGTCGGCCGCAGCCGTTTCTCCGGCATCGGCGGCGGCCACGACGAACGCGAGCAGACGCTCAACGCGCTGCTCGTCGAAATGGACGGCTTCGAGACGAGCGAGGGCGTCGTCGTCATCGCCGCCACCAACCGCCCCGACGTGCTCGACCCCGCGCTCACGCGCCCCGGCCGCTTCGACCGGCAGATCGTCATCGACCTGCCCTCGCTTGAAGGCCGCGCCGAGATCCTCGGCGTCCACGTCCGCAAGATCAAGCTCGCGGGCGGCGTCGAGCTCGCCAAGATCGCCCGCGGCACCCCCGGCTTCTCCGGCGCCGATCTCGCCAACCTCGTCAACGAAGCCGCCCTCATCGCCGCGCGTCGCGGCAAGGAGGGCGTCGACATGGACGACTTCGACGAAGCGCGCGACAAGGTCCTGTGGGGCAAGGAACGCCGCAGCCGCACGCTCGACGAGGACCAGAAGCGTCTCACCGCCTACCACGAGGCCGGCCACGCCATCCTCACCGTGCTCATGCCCAAGGCCGACCCCCTTCACAAGATCACGATCATCCCGCGCGGCATGTCGCTCGGCAGCACCATGTTCCTCCCCGAGAAGGATCGTCTTGGCTACAGCGAAGGCTATCTCAAGTCGAATCTCGTCATTCTCATGGGCGGACGCGTCGCCGAAGCGCTCTTCCTGCCCGACATCAGCACCGGCGCCCGCCAGGATCTCCAACAGGCCACCCGCCTTGCTCGCGCGATGGTCTGCGAATGGGGCATGAGCGAGACCCTCGGCCCCCGCACCTTCGGCAGCAACGAAGAGCTGATGTTCCTCGGCCGCGAGGTCTCCCGCTCGCAGGACTACAGCGAAAACACGGCCCAGCAAATCGATTGCGAAGTCTCCCGGCTTCTCGCTGCCGCCTACGATGAAGCCCGCGATCTGCTGAAAAAGCACCGCGGCGCCGTCGAGATCCTCGTCGCCGAGCTCCTCGACAAGGAAACCGTCTCCGGCGATGTCGCCGAAGACATCGTGAAATACGGACGCATCCGCACTCCCGAGGAGCGCGGCACGCCGGCGCCCGAAGCACCGCCGCCGCCGCCGGCGGAAGCGATGGAGGAACCGCCACCGCCACCACCCCTCTCGGACCGGCATAGCCGCCCCCGAGAAGGCGGAAAGGATCTAGAAGTCGCAGGATGAAGACACTGCCACTGCAACGAAAAACTTGTTCGACAGTTGCGCGGCAAAACCTTCGCCCCCTACGCCGTGCCTTGAATATTCATTCACTTTCAGACGTCTAATGAACGGCCCACATCGACCGAATTCTCGGCCGGGGCGGATTTGGAGGAAACATGAAAACGAAAACAAGAGTCAATTTTCTCGTGGCCGCATGCCTGGCCGCATGGATGGTGGCGGGCTTGAACGCCTCGGCGCAATGGAACGTCATCCCGCCATCGAAACAACCGCAACAGCCTGTGCGCGGTACGCAGCAGGGGCCGCCACCCCGCCCGCAGCGACAGCCGGGCAACGTGAACCGTCCGCCGACGCGTCAGCCAGGGCAGGGGTCTCGTTTGGCGCCGCCGCCTCCGCCCCCGCCGGTGGGCGATGTGCAACGAGCGCCGGGCGCCGCGCCTTTGAAGCGTCGTGCGAATCCACCTCGGCGCCGTCCGGAGCCTCCGCGTGTTGTGCATCGCAACCCGAGACCTGCCGGCTATGCCAACGCCTATGCCGAGGGCTATGCCGACGGTTACGCCAGAGGCTCCGGTCATGGCGGCTACTCCGGTCATGGCGGTCGACGCGATGTCGTCACATTTCGCGATGAGGTGAAGCAGCCTCCCCGGGCCCGCTTGCCCAAGGGCGCAGTCGTTGTAGGCGAGCTTGCCGCCGGCGGTGGCGCGAAGGAAATCGCAGTCAATCGAGAGATCTCCCATTGTTATCTCGAACTTGTCTCGGGCACGGTCTCGATCAACACCGTTGTTGTCCGTCCTGAAAAGAAGGCGTTGCCGCAGGCTGTCCGTCTTGCGCCGGGCCAGCTCCACACGATCGACCTTGGCGGCAAACGCATGGTCACCGGCTTCCGCATCAGCGACAATGGCCGCGGCACCTATCGGGTGATTGTGAAGTAGGGAAATCGGCCAGTCGCTGGAGCGACTGGCCGATCCAAGGATTTGACAGTCGCTGTGCGGACGCAGTGTTTTAGTTGCGAAACGAAAAGCAGTGTCGTAACTAAAACTACGTTTTGGACCGACCGCCCAGGGGCATGGCAAACGAATGAAAACGAGAACGATTTTCCAGGGCTGGCGCGCGACGGCATGTGCGCAGGCTGTCGTTGTGGCCTCCGTCGTTTCCATTGCGCAGGCGCAGATGTTCCCCGCCGCGCCGCCGATCGCGGCGCCAGCGGATCCCGCCGACCTGGTGGAGTGGCGCATGGAGCCGTATCCGTTGTTTGCGACGGGCTCGGTCGTGCGCGCGGATGCGTGGCTGTTTGACGGGCCCGCCGGAAAGCATGGCCCCGTGAAGGCGATGCCCGATGGCTCGATGCAGTTCGCCGACGGCACGCCGGCGCGTTTTTGGGGCACCACGACGATCTACGGCGGCACGTTCCCGGAGAAGCGCGAGGAGGTCGTGAAACTGGCCGACGCCATTGCGTCGCGGGGTTACAACCTCGTTCGTTTCCATCACAACGACATCCATTGGCGCGGGATTGGCATCATGCAGAACAAGCCGGCCAGCAACGTCAAGCTCGACCCCGTGGACATGGATCGGCTCGACTTTTTCGCCGCCGAACTGATCAAGCGCGGCGTCTACCTCTATCTTGACCTCGTGGACTACCGTGCCATCATCGAGGGGGAGGGCGTCTTCGAGGCGTTCCCGGACATGCGCAATCTCGCAAAATCAACCGAGCTGTTTGGCTGGAAGGGACTTTTCCCGCACCCAGCGGTCGTCGATTTGTGGAAGCGTTCCGCCACGGAAATCCTCGATCACCGAAACCCGTACACGGGGCGCGCCTGGGGCGAGGAGCCGGCCGTCGCCACGATCGAAATCATCAATGAGAACGGCCCGTTCTGGGATTGGAGCTTCAAAGTCTCCGATGGCGTCCACAGGTGGTACGACGCCGAGTGGAACGCCTGGCTGCTTGCCAAATACGGTTCGCGCGAAAAGCTTGATGCGGCATGGACGGACGGAAGCGGCACACGCGGACTCTTTGCGGGCGAAGATCCCGCAAAGGGCAACGTCTTCCGCCCCAGGCTGACGCCCCTGCTGGACTGGGATCGCCCGTACCGCTCCAAGACGCGCGGCGCGGCGCGTGTCAACGACTATTACGCGCATCTCGCGGAAACGGCGTCCGGCTTCTTCGGCGAGGCGGAAAGGCACCTGCGCAACCTGGGCTTCAAGGGGCTCGTGATCGGTTCGCACGAGCTGCGTGGCGCCATCGACCTGAAATCTCTTTCCGTGACGGGGACGGTCGGGGCGCACCTCTACACGCGTCCGCTCACGGCATGGCATGCGCGGCCCGACAGCTCTGGATCGACGGTCGATGGCGTCGATGTGAAGACGAAGAACTGGTTCTCGAACATCCCGCGCATCAAACTCCCCGGCATGCCGTCGATCAACGGCGAATGGGCGGCGGGCTCGCCGATCTACCGCGCCGACGCCAACATCGCCGTCGCCGCCGCCACGGCGTGGCAGGGCATCGACCAGAGCCTGCACTTCGGCTATCTGTACCGATGGGCGGGCGTGAAGATGCCGGATCACGATTTGCTTTTCGACTGGAAGCATTACCTCAATCGCATTTCAATGACCTACAGCTCGGCGCACGACATTCCCTGGATGGCCGTCAACCGGATGTGCGCGGCGCTGTTCATCCGCGGCGATTTCAAAAAGGCGCGCCACTCCGTCGAAATCGGCTGCTCCGACGAAGACGTGCACGAACAGAACCTGCACGCGCTCGGCATCAGCGGCGGCAATGGCACGATTGGCAATGCCGCGCTTTTCCTGCCGTTGATGCATGATGTGCAGTGCCGCTTCTTCGACAAGGCCTATGACGGCGACGCCGATGTCGTCTTCATGACGGGGCGCAGCGCAAGCGGCGATTATTCGAAGGCGCGCCACGCCGTGCTCGTCGGCGACAATCCGTACAACGATCGCTACCACAAGAGCCGCGACATTGGCGTCCCGGCGCGCCTGGCGCGTCCGGGCGTCGTCGTGGAAACGCTCGGCACCCCTGTGTCGTTCGAGGTGGCGTGGCCGTACACGACGCCGCGCAGCCTCGGCTACGATCAATACGAGGGGGCCGTTCGCCTTGATTCCCTGCCGACCGGCGCGCAGCCGATCGGGCGCAGCGCCGATGGCCAGTACACGATGGGCTGGCTTGACGACAAGTTTCTCGTGCTGCCGAACGGCCGCGCCTTCGCAAAGAAGGCGGGCGACATCCGCTGGCTGTACCGCCTGTATCTCGAAGCCGCCAAGCGGTGGGGCGTCGATGTGGCGGACAACACGGTGGATGGCACGTTCTACAGCAGCGACACGCGCGAGCTGCGCGTGGACTGGGCTCACGGCACGCTCGACATCAACACCCCCCGCACGCAGGGCTTCTCGGGCTTCCCCGGCTGGCGCGCGGAAAACAAGGCCGACAACTTCGCCTGCAAAGTCGAAGCGCCCTATGGCAACATCCTCGTCACCAGCGCGGATGGCAGGCCCATCTTCGTTTCGCGCCGCCTGTTGCTCGTGGCAGCGGGGCGCATGCAAAACACCGGGCAGCAGTATGCCGCGGATCCGGACGGCGCGGTGCGCATCAGCAACGTCGGCAAGGGGCCCTGCCTCGTCGAGGCGTTGCGCGGCACGGTCGTGCTCGGATTGGCGGATCCGGAGACGAAGTCGGTGTACGCGCTTGATCAGGCGGGGCGTCGCCTCGGCAAGGTGGAATCCAATGTGTCGGGCGGGATGTTGGGGTTCGATCTGTCGCCGCGTTGGCGCACCATCTGGTATGAAATCGCCGACGGCGGCATCGCCGCGCCCGAGTCGCCGCCGGCGTCTGCATGGCCCGGCTCCGAGCCTGCGGCGGTCGCGCATCCCAAGCCCAGGCTCGTCCCGCTGGCGGAGATCCTCCCGCCGTCGTCGCCGACGACGCGCGCCGCTGCGACGCAGGCCGCCGCCACCGCCGCCGGCGACATGCGCCTGACGCTTGCGCGGATCGAACCCTCGCAGCCGTTTGTCGGCTCCTACGGGAACATCAAACTGACGCGCACGAATGACAGCGATGCTGGCTCCGTCGTCGAGGCGCAATTCGGCAAGGTGACGACGGGATGGTCGGGCGGTCTCTGGATGCCGCTTCAGTCGCCGGGGGGATTGCCGCGCGACGCGGTGTCGGCGTTCGGCATCAAGTTCAGGGGCGATGGCACGCTGCCGCGCGACACGTTCCTCGCCCTCTCGCTCGCCGATGGCGGAAAATACACGACGGCTAAAAACATCAATTCGATGTTCGAGAACGATGCCTGGAGCGACGTCCTTTTCACGCCTTCCGATTTCATCGTCGACCGCGAATACGCCAAGGCCAATCCGGAAGCCGCCAAGGCGTTGCCCGAGACGCCGCACCTCGGCGACATCACGCGCATCGACTTCACTTGCGTGGGGCCGCTGATGGACCATGTCTCGGTGGGCCGCATCGCCGAGATCTTCCTGGTCGTCAAAAACGCCGCCGACGTGGTGAGGGACGATGTCGCGGCCTCTCTGCCGAAGCCGCAGGCGCCCGTCACCCGCAACGTGGAAATCCCGCATGTGCCTGGTGTCCGGCTCGTGGCCGACGGCGTGCCGGACGAACCCTTCTGGAAAAACGCGTTTGCGCTTGCGATGGACGAATCGAAGGTGCCCGAGTGGCATTCCTTCGGCTCGCATGTCGTGGGCGGCAAGCGTCTCCATGATGAGGCGGCCGATTTTTGGGCTGTCGCGACGGATGAAGGCCTTGCCGTTTTCGCGCGCGTCGACAAAGGCGGACGGCCGATCGTGGCCGAGCGCGATCAATTGTACGAATGCGATGCCGTCGAAGTCTTCACCGACCCCGGGCTGGGCGGCAAGCGCCCCGCCGCGCAGGTGTTCCTGGCGTACCGGACGCGCGCGGCGAATCTCCCCGCGTCAAACGCGGCGGGCGTGCGCATTTCGCGTGTGCTGACGGCGAGCGGCTATGCCATCGAGGCGCTCATTCCGTGGAAGGCGCTTGGTTTCGAGAGTGTTCCGTCGGAGCCGTTCGGCCTCGAATTCCAGGTGGATTTTTCCGCGCCCGGCGCGGGTCGCGCGCTCCAGATGGCCTATGCCACGGGCACGAACGACGCCTGGATTTCGGCCGAGCACTATCTGCAAGCGGCATTGAAGCGCCAAGTCGCTTCGCGGCAGCGACATAGCCGAGAAGATGAGTGATGGACGACACGTGGCCGAGGGATCGTACCAGTTTACAGACAAACGGTACGCGCAAGCGTACGAGATACGCGGAGCGGAGAAATCGAAAACGTGAACGTGGGCGACATTCCAACCTTTGACTCCTCGATTCTTTTCATCATTCATCACCCATCATTTCAGAGATGGGATTATGATTGGGAACCCAGGACTCAGCCCCCTTGATGGGCGGCAATCGCCGTGCCGCCCACGCGATGCTTGACGTTTGGTTGGCATTAAGCTAGCATTCTCCGTGACGTATGGAAGGGGTTTTGTGGTGAAACCCCCTGCCATGCGAACGGGGGAAATCACATGAAACGACACAAGACCGCCTCTAAACCGCAACAGCTCCTGCAAATGGTTGCCGTCCTCGCTCTTTCCTTTCTGGCCGGCTTTTGCGACGCCGCCGTCGTGACCTGGGACGGGGGCGGCACGGGCGGCCAGATGGGGTACGGCTGGCGCTGGGCCTATGGAGACGAGGCGAACTGGGACACGGACGCCCAGCCGGGACCCGATGACGAGGCCGTGTTTCCCGACGCGATGGTCCGCACGGCCATCACGCTTGCCGGGGACTTTACAATCCGCAAGCTGACCTATGCAAACCAAACCCCGCTTAAATTGGGCGGAGCGGGGACGAACACGATTACCACGACGGACATCGAAGTCCGGAACAGCGACAACGCGCCGTCGACCAATTCGGTTCCATGGCTTCAACTCGGCGGCAATGGCCTTTGGTCGGTGGGCGCTTGCAAGGAATTGCAAATCGGCGGTGGAATTCGAAACGACGGGCAAGGCCATGCCTTGACGAAGACGGGACCCGGCCTGGTGCGCTGCACGCTCTATGCGAACAACTCGTACACGGGGAAGACCGTCGTCGCCGAGGGCACGCTGCGCCTCGAGGGATACAACACGCAGCTCAAAAGCCCGGAGGTCGTGGTGGGCGACGGCGTCCATGCGGCCATGCTGGACATCGCCCATGAAAACAACGCCCATCTGAACATGCTGGGCGCGCCCAAACACGCCGTCGTCACCATCAACACGAACGCCGTCTACAAGATCCGCGAGACGCCTGCGACCACGACATTCTACCCGGAGACGTATGCGATCCATGGCGGCACGCTCGACATTGGCGGGAACGCCATCTATCTCTCGAACGATGCAAGCACGCCATGGGAACGATCCGTTACGATGACGGGAGGTGTCATTACGAACGGTTTGCTCGGTTTTACACTGCCATCGTCGTCCGGCCATACGGGGCTTGCGATTCGCGCTTCGGCCCGAACCGCCACAATTGCGGCGGATCTGGCATTTGGGGGCGAGCGGTACAGCTTCCACATCGAAGACGGGGCTTCCCCGGTCGATTTGGAGGTGACGGGCCGGATTCGCGGCAATTTCGGCTTCACGAAGACGGGCCCCGGCACCCTGGCGTTGAGTTGCCCGACAGGCGGCGACATGCGCCGCGAAAGAAAGCCCATCATCGTCGGCGGGGGCGCGCTGTTGATGGATGGCGGCATTCTGCCGGTCTCCGGCAGCAACTCGGTGAATGTCGTCGCCGGCGGCACGCTGGGCGGGACGGGCGCCATTTGCAGTCTGGACACGACATTCATCACCGCGCATGTCACGCTGGAAGGCGAGGACGGCAATCCCGCCGTCCTTGCGCCCGGCACGGTCGATCGCGCCACCGGCGAATGGCTTTGCGGAACGCTCCGGGTCGGGACGTCGGACGTCACCAACAATGTCGCGTTCATCAACCATGGAACCTTGCGTGTGAAGCTGGATCGAGGTGGCGAAGCATCCTGCCTGGCCGTCGTCGGCGCAGTCAGCCTCGCCAGCTCCTTGGACAGCGACGCGCTCGACATCATTGCCCCCTTGGCCCATGTTCCGAGCGGCGAGCACGTTCTCGTCACGTTCTCGAACTTGCTGACGGGCCGCTTCGACACGGTCACGCTCAATGGCGAGCCGCTGCCGGACAGTTGCGCCCTTGAATACCGCAACGCCGAAAACGCCGTTGTCACGGGAACCGACGCCATCGCCGGCGGCAGCATCGTGCTCGTCGTTCCGCCGCAGGAGTCCGTCGTCATCATCCAATAAGAGATGGACCATGATCGCAAAAAACGCTTTTCCACCGATTCTCTCATGGGCGTTGGGCGCCTGCCTGCTTGCCTCCGTCGCGTCGAAGGCGTGTGCCGACGGCGCCGTCATGCCTAAAACCCTGCTCGATTCAGATCCGGCGCGAGCGCAAGGCCAGCTCGTTCCCAGCTTCGGCGCCGAAGCCCAGGTCTCCGCCAAGGCGTCCTCCTCGGGTTTCGACATGCACATCAAAAAAGGCGACGCCCCGTGGCCGGGCATCGTGCTGAACCCTGCCGATGGCAAGCCGTGGAACCTCGTTCTCCACGGGCATGTGGAGGCCAAGGTGACGAACACGGGCGACGCGGAGACCGTCATCAACTTGCGCGTCGACAATGCCGGCCCGTCCAGCGAAAACCGCTGGAATGCAGAAATGAAGAAGCTGTCGCCGGGACAGTCTGCCGTCATTCGCGTCTATTTCGGATACTCCTACAACTTCCAGCGCGGCTTCAAGCTCGATCCCGAGGCCGTGACGCGCCTTCTGTTCTTCTGCACGAAACCTGATCGCGACGTTTCGTTCCGCATCGAGGACATCAAGGCCGCCGGCTGGGCGGGCGAGCCGGTCGGAATCAATCCCGACGAAGTCCGCATCAAGCCCGATGGCGGCGTCCTGTTCGGAGCCGGGAAACCCGCCAAGGACGCCATCCGCCTCCATGCCAACGGCGGCGCCAAAGCCGCCGTTTCCCCCTCCGGCGCGACGGCGCTCGTCGATTTCGCCGACGCCGGCGAAAAGACCTCCGTGCAGATCAAGCCCAATCGTGGAAGCTTCTGGGATCTGGGCGACCACATGCGGGTGGTGGTCCGCCTCCGCAACACCGGCACGACGCCTTGCGCGCCCGGTCTGTTCCTTGGCAGCATCGACGGCTCGACCAAGGTCTGCTCGCCCGCCGCGCCAATCGCCCCCGGACACGAGGCGTCGGTCGTCATTCCCTTCGCACCGGACGTCCCTTGGACGGCTCCGAACGATCCTGCGCAGGCGGATCCGGAAACTGGCGGACATTGGGACCGCCTGCCTGGCACCGGCACGGCATACCGCAGCCACAAGACCTCTTCGCTCACCCTTTTGCCCGATGCCGAACGCGGCGCGCAATCGCTGGAAATCCTCGGGATCGTCGCGGATCAGCCGCCCGTGCGGCTTCCGCCGTGGCTTGGAAAGAGGCCCCCGGTTCCCGGCGATTGGGTCAAGACGATGAGCGAGGAATTCGACGGGCGGGTTTTGAACGACAAAATCTGGAACGTCTACTGGTTCAACTGGTGGGACAAACGGCAGCATTACAGCAAGGACAACACGTTTCTCCGCGATGGCAAGCTCGTCCTCCGCATGGAGAAGAAGACCGGGCTCCACAACGACGGCACGTCCGTCGACATCCCCGGCGACACCGGCAACCCGGAATCGCCCTACGCCACAGGCTGGGCCGACACCTTCGGCAAGTGGACGCAACGCCATGGCTATTTCGAGTTTCGCCTCAAACTCCCCGAAGCGGCGCACATGTGGCCTGCAGTCTGGATGATGCCCGATCGCGGCCTTGCCAAATTTCCGAACGGCCTTCCCGGCAGGAACTGGCAGGAGTTCAAAGGGCGAACCGACACCTTCAACGGCGGCATGGAAATCGACATCATGGAAAGCCAGTCCATCTGGGGGCCGCACCGCTTCAACATCGCCTGCCATTGGGACGGCTACGGCAAGGAGCACAAAAAGCTGGGCACGTCGGCGATCTACGTCGAGACGGATTCCGAAGGCTTCATCGTCGTCGGCCTGCTCTGGCTTCCGGGATCGCTAAGCGTCTACGGCAACGGCCGGGAGATTTGGAAGTGGGAAAGCCCCCGCATCGTCGGCGAGCAGATGTACGTTCAGTTTCAGAACACGCTGGGCGGCTGGGAGACCGACCCTCTCGACGACGACCAGCTCCCCGCCGACTTCGAGATCGACTACATGCGCGTGTGGCAGCGTGCCGACCTCGCCACCCCCGACGACGGGCCGAAGCCGAACAAAGGCGGCCTCGACGGCCGCCGCGTCGACGGCGCCACGCCTGCCAGCCCCCACAGCGCGAACCACCGAAATTTCGGCAGCATTTGGCTCCGGTGTTTCATGTGTTGTTCCGTTTTACGCCTTCGTTGTCCCGGCGGGAGTAGGAGATGAAGATGTCGTAGGGCATAACGGGATGGAGGGGGATTATGGATTATGGCGCCCACAGGATCGGCAGGGGCACGAGCCAGAGCTGGTCGCCAAATGGGATCAGGTTGTCGCCGATGTAGAGCACCACCCCGGTGATGAACCTCTTGCCGAGTTGCTCCCGCAACTCTTTCAGCGCCGCGATATTTCGCTGGATCATGGTGAAATAATGACCACTTTGTGGGGATTTTGCAAGCAGGCGTTTTGGCAATTGGTTGGCGGTTTCCATATTTCCCTATTTATGTAAACTGCCACTTTACACAAACCCGAGAATATGGTTAAATTCTGGCATGGATTCAACACCTATCATTGAAAGGGATCTCTGGCCTGCCTTGAGGAACGAGCTGGGCAGTCGGGAGATTCTTGTTGTCACCGGTCCTCGCCAGGTGGGGAAGACCACCACCTTGAAATGGTTGATCGGGCAGATTCCGGACAATACGCTCTACCTCGACCTGACCCTTGTCAGCGCCCAGCGTCTCTTCGAATCCGGGGATTTCGATGGTGTCGCCAATGCTCTGCGCGGGTTTGGACTGGATCTTTCCCGCCGCGCTGTGGTGGCCATCGACGAAATCCAGTACGTCAAGCAGTCCCCGCGGGTCGTCAAATACCTGTACGACCACTACGGCATCAAGTTCATTCTTTCGGGATCGAGCGCCTTCTATCTCAAAAACCATTTTTCGGAGTCTCTTTCGGCCCGCAAGATTGTTTTCGAGCTCCTTCCGCTTTCATTCCGGGAGTTCCTTGCGATCAAGGGATCGCGGTTCATCCCTCCGAGGGTGGACTTTGCCGCGCTTGCGGAGATCAAGTTCGACACCTTCGCCTATGAAGCGCTCACGGCGCTTTACGAGGAGTACATCGCCTACGGCGGGTTCCCGGCCGTGGCCTTGAGCGACACGGGTGAGCGCAAGCGACGGATGCTCGATGTCATTTACAGCTCTTACATCAATCTGGACGTCATGCAGCTCGCAGACTTCAAGTCCGTCGCCGACCTCAAAAAACTCGTTGTCCTGCTTGCGGCGCGCGTCGGCTCGCGGGTGAACATCGATGAGCTGTCGAAGATCATCGGCCTGTCGCGTCCGACGGTCATGAACTACATCGCTTTTCTTGAGCAGACCTACTTGATCCGCCTTTTGCCGGCGCATGCGAAAAGTCCGTCTGTCCGTGAACGCATCCCCAGGAAGGTGTTTTTCGTTGATACCGGCATTGCCAACATGAATGCTAGTTTGTCTGATGGTGCGCAGTTTGAAAACACGCTCTGTCACCAGCTCCAGCCCTATGGTGCCGTCACATTCTCCAACCGGGGCGGCGAGATTGATTTCGTTCTTTCCCGTGACGGTCGCACCTTCGCGTTCGAAGCCAAGATGACTCCCGTGGAGCGGCATCTCGTCGACTTGCGAAAACGTGCCGCGCGAATCGAGCCCGACGGTTATGCCCTCGTGGGGCGCCATCCTTCCGCAACGTTCGACCATTGCCTGTGGGGAGGGAGCCTTTAGAGCGACTTGAGAAATAGTATAGCTGCACGATTTGAACTAGGATTCGGCGTTTTGGAGCTGGAGGATAGAATATGGACACGGATTTTCTTAAACCGCTCCAGCCAAACGAAAAAGCAGGCTGTGCCTTTTCGCATCATTCGTGGTAAAAAACGAGAGACAAGTGAAGCAAGCGAACTCAGGCAGATCGGTTGCCTGTGCCCCAGTTTCCAGCTTCAAGCCTCCAAGACATGGAGAATGAGTTCTGACGTCTTCTCCAACCTCCACATCGGCCGCCCCTTCGACGCGGATGTCCGCTCCCGTCAACTCCACCGCTTTCATTGATTCCGTCTTTGTTGATTGCCGAGTTCAGGGAATCAATGGTTTACGAAACACATTGGTTTTGCTAAGATCAATCGGAAACAAGGAGATTTGCCATGAAGAAGCTTGCTGCTGCCGTCCTCGGTTATGGCGGCATGGGCCGCGTCCATGCCGCGCGCTATGCCGGTCAGAAGGCGGTCCGTCTCGTCGCCCTTTGCGACATCAACCCCGCCCAGTTCAAGAACGTCTCGGCTGAAATCAACCTCGGGTCGTTTGGCGAGGTCTCCGCCGAGGGGCTCGGTCTCTACGAAAGCTACGAGGCGCTTGTGGCGGCTGGGCGCGGCAAAATTGACATCATGGATGTTTGTCTCCCGGCCTACCTGCACGAGGAGTATGCGATTCGCGCGCTTCAGGATGGTTTCCACGTGATTTGCGAGAAGCCGATGGCGCTCACCTCGCGCGGTGCCGTGCGCATGGTCGCCGCGCGCGAAAAGGCCGGTCGCGAATTGATGATCGCGCAATGCGTGCGCTTCGATCCGCTGACGCTGACGCTTCCCGCACTCGTGCGCGAGGGCCGCTACGGGCGTCTGCTTCGCCTCGACATGCATCGCTACGGCTGCTACTCCGCCAAGGCGCTCAAAGAGCCCCGTTCGTGGTACTACGACGAGAAGACGAGTGGCGGCGCGATTCTCGATCTGCACCTCCACGATCTCGACTTTGTGCAGGCGATGTTCGGCGCCCCCGAGGCGGTTGCCTGCCACGCCGTGCGCGGCCTCTCCGGTGGGTGGGACGATGCGGAGACGTACTTCCGGTTCTCCTCGCTTCCGGGCGCAATCGTCTCGGCGCACGGCTCGTGGATGCAGGCGGCGACGGTGTTCGACGCCGGTTTCACCGCCCTGTTTGAAAAGGCCGTCTATTCGGTCAACGCCAAGGGCCCGAATTTGCGCTTGATCGACAACCCGACGAAACCGGTCAAGCCGCCGAAGGCCGACACCTCGCGTGACATGTACGCGCTCGAAATCGACTACTTCGCCCGCTGCATCCAGAAGGGCGTCAGCCCCGAGCGCTGCATGCCGGAATCGACCGCGAACTCGGTCGCCCTCGTCGAGGCCGCGCGCCGCAGCGCCGAGAAGGACGGGGCGTGGGTCAAGACGACGTCGCTGCCTTTCCCGAGCTAGCTCGGGAAAGGGGCCGGGGTTCAGGGTTTTGGACAGGGAAGCCCGCCGACGATGCGGACACGAACCCTGGACCCAGGTTCCTGACGCCTTGGTGTGCGGGTGGCAACGATGTTGCCCCTTCTCCGGGCCGATTTTTACAGGCTTGAACCGCGCCCCGGCGTTTGATAGAATCGAAAATGAAATCCTTCATTCCTTCATTCGATTGTTCAACTCTAATCGATTGTTCAACTCCAAATAAAGAAAGCAAGGTGTCTTATGTCCACTGCCTCTCGTCCCGACTTCGCCAAGCTCGCAGCCTCCAAGCGCGGCTTCAAGAAATTTGAAACCGACCTGCTCGGCCCCGTGCCGACCATTGCCATCACCCCGGTCGCCGACGGCCGCGTGGGCGCCTTCGAGGACACCGCCGAGAAGACCTGGCGCATGGCCGAGAAGGTCTACGACCTCGTCACCCGGAACGTCTGCCTGCCCGACGGCCGCCCCGTGCGCGTCGTCGTCGCCCCCGAGATCGTCTATGGCGCCCGCTCCGGCGCCGTCGCCCAGGCCGCCTACGCGAAGGAAAGCGTCGTCGCCAACATCTGGGTCGCCCGCTCCTGGTGCTACAGCGACGAGCTCATGTCCGCCTGCCAGGGCCTCGGCTCCTCCGAATGGCAGCAGGCCGCGTGGGGCCTCAACCAGACCGACCGCCCCGGCGCCGTGTGGCTCAAGGCGTTCTGCGCGGCGATGGACGAGAAGAAGCGCCCCGTCTTCTCCATCTACAGCCCCGACCTCGAGGACGAGGACGGCCCCCTCAACGACTTCGTCGCCGAGCGCCTCCTGCGCTTCGCCCGCTGCGCCGCCGCCGTCGGCTGGATCCGCGGCAAGAACTTCCTCGGCATCGGCGGCGTCTCGATGGGCATCATCGGCTCCGACCTCCGCCGCAACCAGATCCTCCAGACCTTCGGCATGGGCTCCGCCTCGTTCGACATGTCGGGCCTCGACACCCGCATCAACGCCGGCTTCTACGACGAAGCCGAAGTCCAGAAGGCCTACGAGTGGATGAAGGCGTCGTTCACGTTCGACTTCGGCGAAGGCAAGCGCCCGCTCCCGCCGGACGACCTCATCTACCAGTGCTGCCGCCTCGCCGTCATGGTCAAGGACCTGATGCGCGGCAACGCCAAGCTCGCCGCCAGGAACGTCGAATGGTCCCAGGGCTACAACGCCGTCGGCGCCGGCACCCAGGGCCAGCGGCAGTGGACCGACGGGCATCCGAACTTCGACGTGGCGGAGTCCCTGCTCAACTCGCTGTTCGACTGGAACGGCGCCCGCCCCTCCATGGTCGTCGCCACCGAGAACGACTCCAAGAACGGCATCGGCATGGTCGTCGCCAACGCCCTCTCGGGCGGCATGTCCCAGCTCTTCGCCGACATCCGCACGAACTGGACGCCCGCCAGCATCAAGAAGGCCAGCGGCAAGGACGTCGAGAAGATCTGCCCGCGCGGCATCATCGACAAGCGCAACTCCGGCGCCGGCGCCCTCGAGTACGCCATCGACTTCTACAAGGCCTGCGGACTGCCCTATTCGGCTCCGATCCAGCAGGTCGTCGCGCACTACCGCGAAAGCCCCGAAATCCAGAAGAAGGCGATCGCCGCCATCATGAAGGCCACGCACTACATGGCCGCCGGCCTCACCTACTTCCCCGGCGACGGCCTCTCCAGCCACTTCCGCTCCCCGGGCGGCCTGCCGATGACGGCCTACCGCTACAACATGGTGGACAACCAGTTCACCTGCTCCGTCGTCGAAGGCGAGACCGTCGAGCTGCCCAAGACCGTCGCGGACCACATCTCGAAGCGCACCGACCCCACCTGGCCGGAGACGTACTGGACCCCCTACGGCATGACGTCCTTCGAGTACATGGACAAGATCGGGCCGAACCACGACGCCAACAGCCTCGGCCTCATCGGCGCCGACCTGATCACGTTCAACGCCATGCTCCGCATCCCGGTCGACATGCACAACGTCCCGGCGAACCAGATCTTCCGCCCGACGATGTGGAACCGCTTCGGCGGCGACGACTTCCGCGCCTGCGAGTTCCTCGGCCCGGTGTACGGCTAGCGTTGGAGCGTAGAGCGTAGTGAGGAGTGAGGAGTTCAGGCTGGGGGCACCCCAGACCCCAGTTTTGACCTCCCTTTCTGTGGACAAAAACGTCACTCACGCCAATCCGCCTACGCAGGTAAATTTCCGGGGTCTGGGGCGGAAGCCCCAGCGGAAGCTCCTCTCTTCTCTCTCCTCTCTACGCTCTAACAGAAGGGGTCTGGGGCGGAAGCCCCAGCGGAAGCTCCTCTCTTCTCACTCCTCACTAACCCCATGAAGGTCCTCGTCGTCAAGCTCAGTTCGCTTGGGGACGTGCTCCATGCGCTTCCAACCGCCGCCGAGCTGAAAACCCAGCTCGGCGCGGAGATCCACTGGGCCGTCCAACCCGCCTTCGCGCCGCTCGTCCGCTGCTTCGCCTGCGTCGACGAGGTGGTCGAGGTGCCGCGTCCCTCCAGCTTCCACGACTTCCTGCGCGCCCTGCGCGGGCTTCGCACGCGCCGATACGACCTTGTCGCGGACCTCCAGGGCCTTGCGAAGAGCGCGATCGTCGCCCGCGCCGCCCGCGCGCCGCGCCGCATCGGCCCCTCATTCGCCCGCGAAGGATCGCCGCTGCTCTACCACGAGCTCGCCGGCCCGCGCAACAAGGACCGCCACGCCATCGAGGAATGCCTCGACCTCGTGCGCCATCTCGGCCTCGAGACGCCCGCCGAGCCGCGTTTCCCGCTCAACGTGCCGACGGTGGATCTCGATACGCTCGCCCCGCTCGCGGGCGACGGCCCGCGCATCGCCATCGCGCCCGCGTCGCGCTGGGACAGCAAGAACTGGCCCGAAGCGCACTTCGGCGAGTTCGCCCGCCGCGCCGTGGAAAACCACGGCGCGCGGCTCTACCTCGTCGGCGGCGCGAACGACGCGCCGCTCGCCGACCGCGTCGCCGCCGCTGCGGGCGACGGCGCCTCGGTCGCCAACCTCTGCGGACGCCTCGCCCTCGCGGAATCGCTCGGCGCGCTCGCGCGCTGCGAGGCGCTCCTCACCAACGACTCCGGCCCCATGCACATGGCCGCCGCGCTCGGCGTCAAATGCGTGGCGCTCTTCGGCCCCACCCTCCCCGGCCGCACCGGCCCCTACGGCGACCGGCACGTCGTCCTGCGCGTGGACGGGTGTCCACCCTGCCACCGGCGCATCTGCCCAAAAGACACCAAGGAATGTCTCCACGCCATCACCCCGGCCATGGCCGAAGCCGCCGTTTTCACTCGCACGAACGATTGAAAACCAGGAACATGCTATCGTGTTTACGGGAAATTGGAAATAGGAAGCTCGCTTTTCCTCCTTGCCCTAATCTTCAGGCGTGGCCTATAATGACGGCTTTCAGCTCGGGTGCCGCACCAATCGCTCGCTCGCAGCTCAACCTGTGACACAACCGCTCTTTTGCAGAATGGACGCTACGATGAAAAAAAATCCCGATATCGCCCTCGTTTCGGAAATGTTCGAAACCGCCAACATCATCCGCAACTTCGACTTCTCCCGCACTGACGCCCTCGCGGACGAAATCCGCAAGGCACGTCGCGTGTTCCTGACCGGCGAGGGATCCAGCCGAATTCTTCCCGCCCATAACTTCATTTCGACCGCCATGCGTCTGGGCGTCGACATCGCCGCCGCCACGGAAGGCTCCTACCAGGCGATGGACTACGACCTGTCGTCCTACGTCGTGCTTGCCGCCTCCAACAGCGGCAAGACGAAGGAGACGCTCACCCTCGTGCGCAAGCTCAACGAGCAGGACCATGGTCGCGTCTTTGGCGTCACCGCCTCCGCCGGCTCGCCCCTCGACCAGGAGGCGCGCGATTGCATCGTCCTTTCCTGCGGCTGGGAGAAAGCCGTCGCCGCCACCAAGAGCGTCGTCGAACAGGCGCTTGTCTATCAGTCCATCCTCGCCCATCTTGTGCCGGGTCGATGGGAGGAGAACAAGATCAAGGCCGCGACGCTTGCCGAGGCCGTGATGGCCGCCGAGACCGACCCCGCGCTTGTCGAGGCGTTTGCCGCCGCCGGGACGATCTTCTTCTCCGGCCGCAACAACGGCGTCGCCGAGGAGCTGGCGCTCAAGACGAACGAAATCGTGCGCAAGCCCAGCCGCTATCTGGAAGGCACGCTGGCGCTTCATGGCATCGAGGAGATCATGGTCCCCGAGGATGTCGTCGTCTTCCTCGATCCGCCCGAGACGGAGTTTGCCACGATGGAGAAGATTTTCATCCAGAACATCGGCGCCTCCGTGGTGGTGATCGGTCCGAAGGCCACGCCTTTCCCCACGCTCGTGACACCGCTGCTCGACGGCTATTCGAACTTCCTCGCGCTGATGGCAGGCTGGAACCTGCTCGTCGAAGCGGGCCTCAAGCTCGGTTTCAACCTCGACAAGCCCGCCCGCGCTCGCAAGGTCGGCAACGCCATCTAGCCCGATCCGGAACGCAAGCGCCGTGAACATCGTCGCGTTCCTCGTCAACCGCCACGTGGCGGAGTTCTCGTTCTCCGAGGCCGCCGCGCAGCGGCTCCGGGATCGGCTGCCTGGCGCGACGGTTGTCGTCTGCCGGACGGAGGCGGCGTTTCTCAAGGCGCTTCCGGATGCCGATGTCGCGTTGGTCTGGACGTTCCAGCAGGCGTGGTTCGATCTTGCGCCGCGGCTGAAGGTCCTGAGCACGCCCGCCGCCGGGCGCGACTATTTCCAGGTCGAGCCGCCCGCGAGCGTGTCGTTGCAGTATGGCGCGTTCCATGGCCTGATCATGGGCGAGACGGCCGTCGCCCTCGTGCTGGGCGCCACGCGCGGCGTGATCCAGAACGCCGCCGCCATGACCAGCGCAGATGGCGGTTGGCCGCGGCGCCGATTCTCGGGCCATGTGGGCACGGTTCGCGGCGCCCATGTGGTCATCCTCGGCTTCGGTGCCATCGGGCGCCACGTCGGCCGCCTGCTCAAGCCCTTCGGCTGCCGCATCACCGGCATCCGCCGCCGCCCCGAAGGCGACCGCCCCGATTGGCTTGACGGCGACGACCGGGTCGTCGCCGCCGCCGAGCTCGACGCCGTGCTCCCCACGGCCGACCACCTGCTCTGCATCCTGCCCTCCGGCCCGGAAACCGACCGCCTGATCGCCCGGCGGCGTCTGGCGCTGTTGCCACCGTCGGCGTTCATCTACAACCTTGGTCGTGGAAATGTTTTGGATGAAGCGGCGCTTGCCGCGGCGCTCGCCCAGGGGCGGCTTGCAGGCGCCTTTCTCGACGTCTTCGCCGAAGAGCCGCTGGCGGCGGAAAGCCCGTTGCGTGAGGCGCCCAACGCCTTCCTCTACCCGCACGTTTCCGCCGTCGCTCCCGCCTACATGTTGCACTATGTCGATGAATTGGCCTTGGTGTTGGAGGCTGGGGGGTAGTCGTTCATTATTGCCCGCTCATCGCCACTGAAATTATCGAATTGACTCCACGCGCTTTAAATGGTTAATTATCAGTTCGATTTCGGAAGCGCCTGAAACGGCTTGTCGAGGGCGAGCCGAAACCGAAGGTGATTTTACAGGGACGTTAGCTCAGTCGGTAGAGCATGTGACTTTTAATCACAGGGTCCCGGGTTCGATTCCCGGACGTCCCACCACTACTTAACTGCCAACGATGAGGATTTCGAGATGAGCTGCATGGTTCCGATGATGTCGCATTTGAAGAAGCTGCGCACCGGTGGCGCGCTGAACGAGTTCATTTTTGCATGGGAGCGTGAAGACGGCTGCTGCTTCCGCTACGTCCTGCCGATCCCCGCCGGGCAGGAGAACGATCCGGACACGCAGCGCCTGGCCGAGCGCGCCGTGAAGTTCGTGCTCTGGGCCGCCGGCGGCTGGAAGCTGCATCTCGCCGGCCCCGAGGCGGTCTGCAAGGCCGTCGAAGCCGCTTACTCGAAGGGCGGTGCCCGCGACTTTGATCGCGACATGATGTTCAAGTCCTATGGGCGAGAGATGGAAATCCGCCGCTGCCGCCCCGAGGAAGTCCCCGCGTCCCGGGACTCCGTCCGCGGCGCCGGCATCTCCTGGAAGGGGTGCCGCATCGGCTTCGACCTTGGCGCAAGCGACTTCAAGATCGCCGCCGTCCAGGAAGGCAAGGTGACCTTCAGCGACGAGTTCCCGTGGGATCCGCGCAATGCCACCGACCCCGCGTACCACTTGGGCAAGCTCAACGAAGGCCTGCGCGCCGCCGCCGCCCATCTGCCGCGCGTCGACGCCATCGGCGGCAGCACCGCCGGGATCGTGGTGGACAACCAGATCCGCGTCGCGTCGCTGTTGCGCGCCATCCCGGCCGACCGCTACGCCGAGGCGCAGTCGATGTTCCGCACGATCGAGAAGGAGTGGAGCGTGCCCGTCAAAGTCGAGAACGATGGCGACGTCACCGCGCTCGCCGCCTACGTGACCGGCGGCACCACGGCCGTGCTGGGCGTGGCCATGGGATCCAGCCAGGCGGGCGGCTACCTCGACCGACGCGGCCAGATCACGGGCCGCCTCAACGAGCTCGCCTTCGCCCCCGTCGATTTCTCGCCGGAAGCCCCGGCGGACGAATGGTCCGGCGACATCGGCGTTGGCGCGATGTATTTTTCGCAGCAGGCCACGAACTATCTCGCCGGCAAGCTCGGCATCCCCTTCCCGGAGGACATGAAGCTGCCGGAGCGCCTCGTCGAGGTGCAACGCCTCGCGACCGACAATGACGAGCGCGCGATTCGCCTCTACACGAAGGTCGGCGAGCATCTGGGGCACAGCGTCCCCTGGTACCGCGAGTTCTACGACTACGACAACCTGCTTGTGCTCGGACGCGTCACGTCGGGTCGCGGCGGCGAGATCATGCTCGACGCCGCCCGCGAGACCGTTCGCCAGCACTACCCCGAATGCGCGAAGATCAAGATCTTCATGCCGGACGAAAAAGCCAAGCGCCTCGGCCAGGCCGTCGCCGCCGCCGCGCTCAGCGTGCAGGGGTGAGAAACTTGAAATTGGAAATTTGAAACTTGGCCGAGGCGACTGCGCCGAGTTGAGTTTCTTTCCACGAACCTCTGCGAAGGGAAGTCGTTTTTTCGGGCAGCGCCCGTCGCTAATCGCAGAGAAGCCGTCTTCCCGTTGAGGTGCCTGGGCGAGAGACAAACATAATTCGTAATTTGTACTTTCTTCCGGGGCCTGGGGCGGGGCCCCAGCGGAAACTCCTCTCTACGCTCTTCTCACCCCTCTCTATTTTCCATGGGCAAGGCAAAGGCATCACGGCAGGTGAAATCTCGGCAAAGCGGGCGCTTTGCGCAGTGGGTCGCCGTGCTTGCGTTGATTGCCTTGGGTGTCGTTGTCTTCCTGCCCGCGCTCGTCAACTGGCAGGTCAACCGCATCCTGCGCGGGCTCATGGCCCACGGCGCGGCAGAGTTCCGACTCGTCCACGCCGGACTCCGACAGAGCGATGTCGCCATCTCGTTTGATGATGGCGGCCCGGAGGGGCCGCCGCTCGAGGTCGCTTCGTGCAGCATTGGCTACCGTCCGCTGCGGCTCCTTGCCGGCCATGTCGACTCGATCGTCCTCAGCGGCGTGGTGCTCCACGTCGTCGCCACGAACGACACCCTTTCCATCCCCGTGACGGGCTTGTTTGCCTCGTCGGACGACGCCTCGGCGGAACCGTTTTCATTGAAGCGTCTTCAGGGGCTCCCCATCACGCTCAATTGCGCCCGCATCGGCGGCACGGTCGTCGTGCACGCCTTGGGCGAAGCGCTGGTGATCCCCGTCAAGGCCGAGGCGGCGATCCGAAACGATGAAGGTTCGGGCTGGGACGTGGTCGGCGCCACCGTCCGGGTGCGTTTCTCCAGCAGCGCGTTTGACGGCGTGGTGAAAATCCTGCCTGCCACGGAGGCGGTTGATGCGCAAGTCCGTGTCCATGCTGCCACGGATGCGCTGCCCATCCTCTTGCGCGCCCGGCATCCCGATGCGCTTCGTCGCGGCTTGATCGATCTGACGGCCCGGGCGGCGCTGCGTTTGGATGGCGCCGCCGTGGCGGCGCTTGATGTTAAGGCGAAAGCCGATGTCGTCGCCGAGACGACATACGGCACCGTTGCATTCCAGCCCGTGTTGAAGGCTGTTGCCGATCGCGAGAAAATCGAGGCGTCGCTGACGGGCCTTGCCGCAGATGTGGAAGGCTTGCGGCTCTCGCTCGATGCGACGAACATCGTGGCGCGCCTGGCGTCGAAGTCGCTCGATGGCGCACTGGTGCTGGGTGTCGGCACCAACGCACCGTTTGACGTGGCATTCCACGCGTCGCCCGAAGGTTTCGCGGTTCGACTTGGCGACGGTTCCGGCGGAGGGCTCGGCGGGGCGTTTGCCCTCGACGCCATTCAGGCGAGCTACGATGACGTCCGCTTCGAGGCGAAGGGCACACGAGACCCTGCCACGGGCGACGGCGCGGCCACGGCTCGCCTTTCGGTCGGAGCGCTGTCGCTCCGTGATGGCGAAGACCAGCCGCTCATTGCGCTGGAAACCGGCGTGGCGTGCGATGCTTCCGCTTCGATCACGGGTGGCGTGCTCGCTTGTAAGGTCCACGTGTCGGCGGGCGAGATTGCGTTGCCGCCAGCGGACGCCACGGCGCGAAACGTCGCGCTCGACGCGACGTGGCAGGGTGTCCACGCCGGCGAAGAGGCGCGTGCCAGCGCGCACGCGTCGGTGGATGAGATCGCGCTGGCGTCGGCAGGCGCCGCAGTGCGAAACATCGCGCTTGATGCGACGTGGCACGGTGCCCACAGTGGCGAGGAGGCGCGTGCCAGCGCCCGTGCGTCGGTGGAGGAAGTCGCATTGCTCGCGGCGGACGCCGCGTTGCGCCAGATTGAACTCGACGGAGCGTGGCGTGGTGGCGAGGCGGGAGGCGCTTCGGCGAACGCGAAGGCGTGCGCCCTGTTCCGAGACGTGGAACTCGCGCGGCTCGAGGCCGGGCTGGTCCAGACGCCGACGAATGCGTTTGGGCTTGAGGCGCGTGTGGCCGCGCTCGGCGTGGCCGGGACGCTGAAGGGCGATGTGGCGTTTGGCGCAGCGGGCAAGCCCCTCGTCAACGTGGCCTTCGACCTGCCGGAGCAGGCGCTTGATCTTGCACCGGTCTATGAGCTCGTGCCCGGACTCGCCGATTACGCCATCAGCGGCAAGCTCTTCGCCACGGGGAAATATCAGATTAAGCCCGACGACCAGAAGGGCGCGTTCAAGGTGCGGTTTTCGGAAGGCGTGATCGAATGTCCAGCGCAGGAGTTTTCCGTGTCGGGCGTTCGCGCGTCCTTTGAGATGCCGAATCTGCCGACACTCGCCAGCAACTCGCAGTTTCTGGGCTTCAAGAACCTCAAGGCGAAGAGGTTTTCCATTGATTCCGGCATGGCGATCATCCGCATGCAGTCGCCCGAGGTGTGGTTTCTCGACAATCTCGTTCTCGACTGGTGCGGGGGCAAGGTGCGCGGCGAATCCACGCGCATCTCCCGTTCGAACAAGCACACGTGGATCACGCTTCACGCCGATCAGCTCCGTCTCGCTGATCTGTTGCCCCAGTTTGGCCTCGGCACCTGCATCAGCGAGGTGGCGGACGAGGGCGGCAGGCTCAGCGGCACGATTCCGGTGGTCGTCACCAATGGAAAGATTGTCGTTCGCGACGGTTATTTCCACTCCGCTCCCGGCAAAACGGGACGCATCCGCCTGAGTCCGGCGCCGCGCGTCCTCGACATGGCCGGAGCCTCCATTGAGACTTCGTTGGCGGTCGATGCGCTGGCCGACTTCACCTACAAGTGGATTCGCATCGCGCTGAACAGCGAAGGCGAGGATCTGCTGCTGAAGTTCGAGATGGACGGCCGACCCTCGAAGAAACTCAAATACTCGATACACGATGGCGAGATCGTTCGCTCCCGCAACACCAGCAAGTTCGAGGGCCTTGTGCTCGACACCAATTTCCGCATTCCGCTCAACGAGCTCATTTCCATTGCCCTGCCGCTTGCGAAATCGCTTCAGGATGTGGTAAATGAATAAAATGCATCAGAAAAACGTCAAAAGCACGTAATCAATCAACAAAAGGACACGACAACGATGAAGAAAAGCCTCCTCACTCTCCTCCTTCCCACCGCGATCATCGCGTCATTGGGGTTGGGCTGCATCCGAACGACCCATAAAATCGAGCCCATTCACATCACCATGGACATCAACCTGAAGGTTGACCGCGCCCTGGACGACTTCTTCGGCGACATTGACAGTGCGCCGGTCAAACCGATCGAACCCGCCAAACCCGCTGAGGCGGCCGCGCCCGTCGAGGCGTCTGTGGCGACAGAGGCGTCCACAACGGTTGATCCCGCCCCCGAGCCCGCTGCCGAGTCGGCCGAGCCCGCTGCTGAACCCGTTGCTGAGGCGACCGAGCCTGCTGTAGAGGCTCCTGCACCTGCCGAGTCCACCGCTGAGACGGCGGATGCTCCTGCTGAAACCCCCTCATCCACCGATGCCCCCGTTAAGGAGGAAAACTAATATGAAACGCTTTTTTACGATTCTTTGTTCTGTGTTGATCCTCGCCGCCGTCACCCTGCCGTTTGAATCGGCTGTGGCGTCCGACGCCGAGTCCATCAAGAACGCCATGATTGCACGCCGATCGGCGATTGCCGCGCTGAAGAAGTCCGGCAAGGTTGGCGAAGACAACAAAGGCTACCTCGCCCCCGTCTCCGGCGGTCTGGCGGGCAACGAAGCCTCCACCGTCAAGGCGGAGAACGCCGACCGCGCCAAGGTCTATGAGGCGATTGCAAAGAAGGAAGGCGTCTCGGCGGCTCTCGTCGGCCAGCGTCGCGCCAAGCAGCTCGCCGCGCAGGCGAGGCCGGGCGAATACATCCAAGGCCCCGACGGCTCCTGGAAGAAGAAGTAGCGCTTTACGCGTCGCCCTTGCAATAAACCGACTCGCCGAACACCCAGGTCTGAAGGACCTCGAACTGGTCGTCGAGCAAGACGAGATCGGCTTGCCTTCCAACGGCGAGGGCGCCGGTTGCTTCTGCCAACCCCAGCACGCGGGCGGGATTTGCGCTGGCCATGCGAATGGCCTGCGGCAGCGTGGTGCCCGCGAGACGCACGGCGTTGCGCACGGCGAGGTTCATGGTAAGGCCGCTCCCGGCAAGCGAGCCGGGGTTTCTGGCGTTTTCCGTCATGCGCGCCGGGGCGCCCGGCGCGGCGAATTCGACTTCCAGACCGCCGAAGTGATGGCGTCCGGGGGGGCTCCCGGCGCCAACCATGGCATCGGTGATCAAGCAAACGCCCCTGGGGCCTTTGCAGGCAAGTGCCATCTGCACGGCGACGGGATCGACGTGGATGCCATCGAGAATGAAGTCCACGGTGACGCGCGGATCGGCCATCACGGCCTCGACGACGCCACAGGGTCGGACGCCGGGTTCGGTTTCAGGCGGAGCAGGGAAGACGTCGTAGAAATGCGTGGCATGCGTGGCGCCGGCCTCGATCGCGAGTTGCGTCTGGCGAACGGACGCCCGCGTGTGGGTGATGAAGACGGGGGTGCCGTCGCGGTGCATGAGCGGAATCCAGTCGGCGATGCCCGGCACTTCCGGCGAGATGCTGAAGATGGCGCGGTATGGCGCGGCTGCTGCTTGGAGCGCCGTGACGCGCGTGGCATCGGAAGCGCCCAGCGCCTCCGGCGGCAGGGCGCCCGTGATCGCGAGAAAGGGGCCTTCGAGGTGGAAGCCCAGGATTGCTGCGCCTGTTGTTTGAGTCTGTGCCAGCGTTGCCAGAAATTGCGAGTCCTCGCCACGCGGGCGAGGACTCACGGTGGGTAGCCAGCCCGTCACACCATAGCGCGGCAGTCGCTTTGCGATTGCCGCCAGATGCTCTGGGCCATTGTCCACGAGAAATTCATGGAGACCATGAATGTGCAGGTCGATGAATCCAGGTGCCAGATAGGCACCCTGGGCATCAATTTGCGTCTCGGACGGCTGCGCCGCCTTTTCGCCCGGTTTGCGGATGGCGACGATGCGTCCTTCATTGACGTCAATCGCCCCGCCAAAGACAAAGTCTTCGCAGACGATAACGGCGTTTTCAATGGAAAATGTTTTGCTGTTTTTCATATGGGGTAAACTATACTGGCTTTGGGTTTGGAAAGCAATCGGAACGCGAATCGTTTTTGGGGTCTGTCCCCTATTTTTGGCTCGCATTTGTCATCCGTATGTGCTAATCTACAACGAGCGCACAAAAAAGCATCAAACACGAAAAGGAGCTGTCTATGAGACTTCCACGAGTTCTCGCGAAAGGCGAGGGGATTTACCACGTCATCAGCCGAATCTCCGGCCAGCGATTTCTGCTTGATGAAGATGAGAAGCCCCGCCTTGAATGGTTGATGAATGCCGCCGCCGGGTTTTCCGGCGTGGACATCCTGGCTTACGCCTTCATGGACAACCACTTCCACATGCTTGTGAAGGTGCCGGTTCCGCAGCTTGTCGACGATCAGGAGCTTTTCCGGCGCATGCGTCTGCTCTACGGCAAGAAGAAGACGGATCGCATCCTGACAGAATGGGAGTTGTGGGAGAAGAAGGGCATGATGGGCAGGGTCATCGACGCCAAATTCGCTCTCCGTCGTCGCATGTACGACCTTTCGCAGTTCTGCAAGACGTTCAAGGAGACGTTCTCGATGATGTACAACGACCGCCACGAGCACAGCGGCACGATTTGGGGTTCGCGCTTCAAGAGCATTCTCCTTTCGCCCGACTACAGCACGATCATGACCGTCGCCGCCTACATCAACCTCAACCCCGTCCGCGCCGATGTTGTTGGGGATCCCGGCGAATACTCGTGGTCCGGCTATGGCGCTGCAAAGCATGGCAATGGTCTCGCCCGCAAGGCAATGTGCAATCTCGTCGGCACGGCGCTTGGACGCAGGGAGGCCGTGCCGTTCGAGGTTGCGCTTGCGGCTTGCGATGCGGCGATGGAAGGCTATGTCGATGCACCTGCGTCTATTGACGGCATCGCTGTGACCACTGTCAAGCATGACCCTGACAACGAGTCGAAATTCGATGCGGCTCAGGTCAATGCGGCAATCAAGGCAGGCAAATCGATTTCGCTTTTCGAGGCGATACGTTGCAAAGTGCGCTACTTCAGCCATGGCGTCGCAGTCGGTCCGGCTACATTCGTGATTGAGATCGTCAAGCGCCTTGCGGCGGGGAAGGACACCAAGCGAAAATGTGCCGGGTGCGATGATTTGGAGCTCTACACGGCACGACCATTGCGCGGTGGCGGCGAGCTGAGCGTACCCAAAACCCACATCGCTTAGCTTTAAAACACCCTATCATTTAGCCGAAGAAGCAGAGGTTCATGCTCAAGAAAAGAGACCACAGATGTGGGCTCCATCCCTTGCTGTTCAAAAACATGCCTGAAAACCGTCAAAAGCACAGGAAATCTACCTTTGATCGGCTGAAGAACCCACGTTCCAGTGTCGGGCCATGGGTTTTCGACTTCATCGAACTGAATTTTGGCGTTTATTTCTTCCTGGGATAGCAGAAACAACAGAATCATCAAGACGTTTTTGAGGTCTGTCCCTTTTAAAAAAGATTGTGTTTTTACGGGGAACCGTGGTAGCATTCGGGTTCGAATGGGGAATTCCATCATGAAAACGACATCCAGAACGCGCATTCTCGTCCAAGTTGACTTGGGGCAGAAGGCCGACAGGGATCTCCTGGGCGGCGTGCTGCGCTACGCGGCGCTCCATCCGGCGTGGGACGTCCGCATCCTCAGCGGACACCCCATGACCCGGATCCCCGGCATCCTGCGGGACTGGAAGCCGGAAGGCATCATCACCGACCGTCTGTTGAAGCGGGACGTCGTCTCGCACATGGCCGGGAGCGGGCTCAAAGGCGTCATCGCCCTCTACGGAGACGCCGGGCGCGACGTCCGTGTACACGGCGTCGCGTTCCGGCACGTCGCCTGCGACAACCACTTGATCGGCGAGGCCGGGGCGCAGTTCCTGCTTGCCAAGCGGCTCCGCCATTTCGCCTATGTCCCGGCCATCGCCGCCGACGAGC
>JBMNOD010000111.1:0-9169 GCA_050942875.1 Kiritimatiellia bacterium | reverse complement strand
AGCGCTAATCTCTTCATGTATCGCTATAACAAAATACTTAAAGAAATAATATTATTCGGGGGTCGTCTAATGGTAGGACGCTAGGTTCTGGCCCTGGTAATTGGGGTTCGAGTCCCTGCCCCCGAGCCAAATTGTATGTTGCGAGTTTGTTGCCTCGGCGCTTCGCGCCGAAGCTGGCAGATTGTATAGTATTTGCCAAGATTTTTTAGGTTTAATCGCCACCTTTTGCGAAAGCAAAACGCGGTTCGAGCCAATTCTTTTGAGAAAATCCCGTCCCGCGACGGGATTTTCTTGCAAAGCGATAATTTTGGCTTGTTGAGCCGCTAAAATGAATTGTCGGGCCGGTTCGAGCCAATGATTGCCGTTTCGCTCAAAATCCTTCAATTTTTCGGAAAGCTCGGATTTTTCGTTGATGATTTTTCCTTTTTTAGCGGTGTATTCCTCGCGCGAAATTGTGCCGTCCAAATGAGCGTCTAAAAGCAGGTCGAGCTTTCCTTCAAGCTCTTTTATTTTGTCTTTGAGATTTTGAGCGAAAACGGCTCCGCTTTGGGCGGCTTCTGCTTCTTCCTTGTTAATTTCGCCTAACATCCACTCCGCCCAAGCGGAAGACAAAGAAACTTTTTGAAGCTCGTTTGAAACTTCTTGCGCCAAAACTTCTTCCCGGATATATTTTTGCGAACATTTTTTATCCCGCTTTTTGGTACAACGATAATAGTTGTGTCCTTTTTGCGTTTCGGAAGTTATGGCACAACCGCACTCTCCGCAAACGAGCATATTTCTAAACGGATATTCTTTTTGGCTTGGCTTTTTCGGACGCGAACGATCTGCCATTACTTTTTGGCACGCTTCAAAAAGTTTCTTTGGAATCATTGGCTCGTGCTTTCCGTCATACATTTCGCCGTTGTATTTAAAAACTCCGTAATAAAACGAATTGGAAAGTATGCTTTGGATATTGGAGACGGAAAGCATATTTTTCTTTCTGCTCAACAAGCCAGCGGAAGTTATCAACTTCCGCAAATCTTTCAGAGAACAATTTCCGGTTGCGTAAAGTTCAAAAAGTTTGCGGACGAGGCGAAATCTCTCGGGGTCTTTGACAAGAGTATGCGTTCGCAAATCGTTCAAGTAGCCCAGCGGGGCGTAGCCGGGCAATTCGCCTCGGCGCAATTTTTGACGCAACCCTCTTTTGGTATTCTCTGAAAGATTATCCACAAAGTATTTTGATTGCCCAAAAGCGATATTCAACATGAATTTGCCTTGCGGGGTCGGTTCAAACCAAAATGTCGGGGATTTTAGCGCTTTGATTTTTCCGGTGTCTATGAGAAAAATAATCCGTCCGCCGTCTATGCTGTTTCTCGCCAATCTGTCGGGGTGCCACGCTAAAATCCCGTCCGCTTCGCCGCGTTCCATTCGTTTGAGCATATCGTTGAAAATCGGTCTGCCCGGCTCCTTGGCGGTTTGCGATTCACGGAAAGTCGCGGCGATCAAAAGATTTTCCCGCAAGGCAAATTCTTTCAATTCTGTTTCTTGCGCTTCCAACGACAAAACTTGTCTGTCGTCTTCGTCTGTTGATTTTCTAATGTATAAAAAGTATTTCATATCGCTTTTGGGCTAAAAATTATCGCTTCGCTTTCCGCCTTCGGCGGAATAAAAAGGATTGGCTCGAACCGCGTTTTGCTTTCGCAAAAGGTGGCGATTGAACCTAAAAAATCTTGGCAAATACTATACAATCTGCCAGCCGAGGCGCGAAGCGCCGAGGCAATAAACTCGCAACATACAATTTGGCTCCGAACGCTGAACGAAATCCGAACTTTTTTTTAGCGAAAATCCGAACGCTGAATTTTGACGCTCCGCCCCGCCGCCGCTCGCTAACGCTCGCTCCGACAAAGAAAAGTTTTGTTCACAATTTTTTATTTGCGCGCGCCCGATTTTTTCTTTTAAAAGGAAAACAAAACTTTTCTTTGGCGGTCTGCTCTGAACGAGAAGGGCGGCGGGGCTACGCTTCGGCTCGGGCGAGGCGGAATTCCCCCCACACCCCCTTCCGCCTCGCCCTCGCTTTGGACGCCGACGGAATTTGTATTTTGCTTTGCAAAATGCGCCGCAGAAAAAAGACGTGTTGCCCTTGCCCCAACCCACCCGTGCGCGGGCAACGACAAGGAACTCCCTAAAGATTCATTTACATTTTTCAAAAAATTAGTTATCATTATAGTATCAAGAAAGAATGCTTTATATTATATTCTATATACTATAATGTTATACAATTAGAAAAGATATGTCAAATAATAAAATTGCTGAAAACATAAAGAAACTACGAGCTAAAAAGGGGCTATCTCTCGAAAAGATTGCTCGCCTTGCCGATTTATCGCTTAATACCATTGTTAAGGTTGAAAATGGTGTTAATCAAAACCCGACAATAGAAACGCTGACCAAAATCGCCAAAGCGCTTGAGGTTGGTGTTGATGATTTAATAAAGTAGAAATTATGCAAAAAGAAGCCAAAGCAAGATTAAAAATAAACGCACTACTCCAAGAATCCGGCTGGAGATTTTTTGATGACAAATCAGGTGCAAAAAATATTGAAGTTGAAGGCAACGTCAATTTAGAAAGTTTGGGCGATGATTTTGAACACGGCAAAGGTTTTATTGATTATCTGCTTTTAGACACAAAGGGATTTCCTCTCGCTGTTTTGGAAGCAAAATCTGGAAGCAAAGACCCTGTTGTCGGAAAAAAACAAGCCGAGGATTACGCTAAAGCAAAAAGATGCCGTTTTGTTATTTTGAGCAACGGCGACACACATTATTTTTGGGATTTAAACCAAAATGCCGAAAAAATCATTTTAAAATTTCCAACGCAAAAAGATTTAACAAAATTATTGACCGCGACAACCGCAATGCCTTTGTCCGGCATTGATATAAAAGATGATTGGATCGTGCAAAGTCAGGGAGCTGTTGCCGAAGTAGACAGAAAGTTTTTGCGAGATTATCAGCTTGACGCTATCACTACTATTTCGAGCAAATTTGATGAGGGCAATCGTCGTTTTCTTTTAGAAATGGCGACCGGAACCGGAAAAACTTTACTTGCCGCCGCGTTTATCAAATTATTTCTGAAAACCGGTAACGCGAGTAGGATTTTGTTTTTGGTTGATCGCATAGAGCTTGCCGACCAAGCCAGTCAAAATATCAGCTCTTATCTCAAGGAATATAACGTCGCTATTTTTAAAGAAAACAAGGAGCAGGCGCTTCAAAATCAAGTAGTCATCGCAACAATTCAAAGTTTGTCCTACAATCAAAACTTTTTGAAATATTTTAGTCAGTTTGATTTTGATTTGCTCATTTCCGATGAAGCTCATCGCAGTATTTACGGAAACAATCGGGCAATTTTTGAGTATTTTCAAGGAGCGAAAATCGGCCTTACTGCCACGCCAAAAGATTATCTGAAAGGAATTGATGAAAAGAAACTGATTGAAACCGACCCTCGCAAATTGGAAAAAAGAGTTTTGCAAGATACTTATAAAACTTTTGGCTGTGAATCGGGCGAGCCGACTTTTCGTTTTGACTTAAAAGATGCGGTTACTCATAAACCGCCTTATTTGGTTAATCCTGTCATTTACGACAAGCGAAGCGACAAAACCAATCAAATGCAGTCCCAAGAAGGCTGGCAGGACGCTTTTATTGATGAGATAACCGGCGAGCAAGTAGAAGAAACTTTCAAAATCCGCCAACTTGAGCGCAAAGTATTTTCCGATAGTTTAAATCGCTTGATTGTTGATGAGTTTTTGAAAACCGCCAAGAAAGACCCGATCACTGGCGAAATAGGCAAATCAATTATCTATTGCATATCGCAAAATCACGCCTCAAAAATTGCCCGCATTCTGAACGAAGCGGCCGACAAAAACTGGCCCGGAAAATATTCAGGCCATAGCGGAGTTTTTGCTCGCCAAATTACCAGCAATGTTGTCGGCAGTCAGGAGCTTACGAAAAAATATAGAAATAATCAGTTGGGCAATACTCGCATAGCCGTTACCGTCAATATGATGACGACTGGCTATGACTGCACTGACCTTTTGAATGTCGTTTTAATGAAGCCGATTTTTTCGGTGAGCGATTTTGTTCAAATCAAAGGCAGAGGTACAAGACGGCATACTTTCAAAAACGAGCTTACCGGACAAAATATTGAAAAAGATTTTTATCATTTGATAGATTTCTTCGGTGTTTGCGAATACTTTGAAGAAGAATACGACTATACTGAACCGTTAAAATTACCAGTTGGCAAAGAAGCCACGCCAAAACCAATTCCTGAACCGCAACCAAAACCGGAGCCAAAACCCGAACCAGAGCCAGGCGAACCGCCGATCGCCGTTGCTCATGGCAATTATATTTATGTTGGAACTGATTTTTTGGTGAGAGATAACCAAATTCAAATCGGTGATGATTGCATGAAAGTTGATCGCGAAGCATACCGCAATCATTTTGAGCAATCGGTTAAAGATTTAATGGGTCAAGATAAAGATTTTGAATCTGCTCTTGAAAACAACGATGTGGACGAAACAGAACGAATCGCCAAAGAAAAATTGCTTGAAAAGCCAAAATACTATTTCTCTTTGGAATCGCTTCGCAAAGCGTATCAAACCTCAAACGGTCTTGCTGATTTTTTGCGCAAAGCCGCGGGCTTCATTGAACGCTTGCCGGATAAATACGACAGAATGAACGAGGGCTTTGAAGAATTTAAACTCGTCTATTCCGGCACGCCTTACGAAAAACTGAACTATTTTGAGAATATTTATCAATGCTACCTTACTAATCCCGATTATCGCCACGCGCTTGAAAAAGGTAATTTGAGCGTGCTTGACGACCAAACTTTTGGCGGAATTGTCCCTGTCGGCAGAATAAATCGCGACGAAGTGGAAAAAGTAGTTAGTTATATAAAAGAATCCAATATCGCCTATGTCAACTAAACCCCAAGAATTAAATAAAGTTATTGCCGACTTACGCCAAATAATCGTTGGCAAGGTGGCAATGCCGACCGATCAAATAGAACAAATCACTTTGTTTCTGTTTTTAAAGCAATTATCAAGAAAGCATGATGATCTTGTTCGTATTGGCTCAAAGGAATTGATTTTTACCGGTGCGTGGGAGCGATACCATTTTGATGTTTTAATGCGCCATAGTGGCGAGGAATTAGTCAAAGAATGTCGCGAAGCCGTTGAATCGCTATATAAAAACCCCCACATAGACGCGACTGTCCGCAAAGTTTTTGAACGCTCGTATTTGAAAATTCTTGAGCCAAAAGTTTTAAGCTCGTTTTTGCAATACTTGAATGATAAATTTTCCGATGGTTTGGACTTGGGCGATTTTTACGAAAGTTTATTGCCGATTTTAGGCACGCAAAACGAGCTGGGACAATTCCGCACACCTCGCCACATCATTGATTTTATTGTTCGCGTTGTTGATCCAAATATCGGCGAAAAAATCGCCGATCCGGCTTGCGGAACAGCTGGATTTTTGGTCGCGGCTTTTAATTATCTCAAAGGAAAATACACTGATGAAAAAGGCAGATTGAAACTTAATCCGGAGCAAACGAAGAAACTTTATAACGAAACAATTTTTGGCTGGGATATGGAGCCGTTAATGGTGAAGTTTTCTCTCGCTAACTTGTATCTGCATGGCTTGAAAGTTCCAAATGTTTCGGAAAACGACACACTACTCAATGAAAATCTTTGGCAACATACTTTTGATATTATTGTCGCCAATCCGCCATTCATCACACCGAAGGGCGGAGCGCGCCGACATTCTCGTTTTGCTATAACTTCAAATAAAACGGAGGTGTTGTTTTGTGAGTATATGGTTCATCATCTAAATTTCAACGGCAGAATGGGGATAATCGTTCCGGAAGGAATTATATTTGACGCAAGTAAGGGTCATCAGGCGATCAGAAAGTTATTTTTAGATAATGGGTTATGGTGTGTGGTTTCACTTCCTCAAAAAGTTTTCAATCCATATTCACCAGTTAAAACTAGTATTGTATTTTTAGACAAAACCTTAAAGCCAGACCAAATTTTATTTTATGAAATAGAAAATCATGGCTTTACCCTCAATACTAATCCTGCGCCGATAGATAAAAATGATTTACCGAATGCCTTAGAGGTTATTAAAAAATATCGTGAAGATTTGCAAAATGGAAAACAGCCAAATATTGATGATGAAAAATTTTATACCATTGCAAGCAAGAAAATTATAGAAAGTAATACTACGAATTTGACTGGTGGCGTTCATCGAGAAAAGAAAATTAAGTCAAATGGCGCAATACCCATGATTGAATTGGGGCAAGTTTGTGAAATATACCAACCGAAGACAATCACCTCAAAAGAAATTAAAGAATCAGGAAAATACAAAGTTTATGGTGCAAACGGTGTTATAGGGTTTTACGATAAATACAACCATGAAGAACAAGAAATTTTGGTAACTTGTCGCGGGGCTACTTGTGGCACAATAAATTTTTCAGAACCACAGTCATGGGTTACCGGCAATGCAATGGTAGTTCACCCAAAAGATGAAAAAGTTTTAAATCAGCGATATCTGTATTTTGTGCTTGAAAGTTCAGATTTAAGTAAAACAATAACCGGAGCTGCTCAACCTCAGATAACAAGAGCTTCATTATCACCATTTAAAATTCCTCTTCCGCCTCTTGAAATTCAAGATCAAATCGTTGGCGAGCTAGAAAACTATCAAAAAGTAATAGACGGCGCACGAGCAGTCGTTGAAAGCTGGAAACCAAGTTTTGAAATTGATCCAAGATGGGAAATCGTAAAACTTAAAGAACTTGCTGATTTACAGAATGGCTTTGCTTTCAAGTCGGACGATTATGTAGAAAAATCTGAAGTTTTAAATTTTCGCATGAGCAATATAAGACCGGACGGAAGCGT
This sequence comes from Kiritimatiellia bacterium, assembly GCA_050942875.1. Lineage (GTDB taxonomy): Bacteria > Verrucomicrobiota > Kiritimatiellia > RFP12 > UBA3636 > JAAZAI01. The sequence goes on along the minus strand of JBMNOD010000111.1, from coordinate 2,251 downwards.
TGATGTTGATTATAATCCTAAGTATTTACCAAATTCTTTCTATGAGAAATATAAAGATTTTGCTTTGTTTGATGGTGATGTCGTTATTGCTATGACCGATATGGCTGGTGATCCAAAAATCCTAGGAGTCCCGACCATTGTTGATTCCAAGGGGAAAAAATTGCTTTTGAATCAGCGCGTGGGTAAGTTTAAGGATATAAAAATTGATAGGTTGAGTATTCCGTTTTTGAAGTATGTATTACAGCGAGATGTGGTCAAGGAATACTACAAGAAACTTGGTGGCGGTGGTGTTCAAATAAATATCGGCAAGGATAACATTTTGAGCATTGAAATTCCTTTACCGCCTTTAGAAATTCAAAAGCAAATTGTCGCAAAAATTGAAGAGGAAAGAAAGGTTGTTGAAGCCAACAAAAAACTGATTGATCTTTTCCAGCAAAAAATTGAAGCGAAAATAAAGTCTATTTATGGATGAACTCACGGAAAAATTTGTTGAAAAAGCGATACTAAAACACCTCGCGCAAAAGGGCTGGGATTATAATGTCAAAACAAAAGGACTACACGAAAAAGGTTGCGATATTATCGTTACCGATTCACGAAACAAGAACAAAGCTCGCCGATTTTATATTGAGGTAAAGGGTAAATCTTATTCAAAATCTGCAAAATCGGTAAATGAAACAATTTGGCTTTACGCACTAGGACAGATCGTAACTCGCATGAGCGTAATTGCTCGGCACGCTTACAAATACGGACTTGGCTTGCCAGAGGCAAGTGCCAAAACAGCTTTACGAAGGATTCCATGGCAAGTTGCCCGACATTTATGTTTGTATATATTTTCTGTTGATGATAATGGAAAAGTAACGGAATATTCGCCAAAAGATTTTAAGAGATATGAAAGAAAATGATAATATCACAAAAAATCAGCACTATGTTCCACAATTCTATTTGCGAAAATTTGCAAACGATGAGGACAAGCTAGAAATATTAGATTGTGAAAGAAGAAAGGTTGTTGCTTCAAGATCTCCTAAAAGCGTTTGTAACGAAGAATATTATTACAGCGCGAATAATAAACTTGATGAAGTTAGCCAAGCATTAGAAAAAGAGTTTCAAAGGATTGAGTCCGATATTTCAAAAGTTTACGATAGCATCGCCAAAAAATTTGTTAATTTTGAGCAAATCGCGGAAAGCGACAAAATGCTAGTCGCGACTTTTATGTCGCTCCAGTATTTGCGAGGCCCATATATGCGCAAGCAAATACAGAGAATGAATGAGCAAATGATTAAACAGATTACAAAATTACATTTTGGCTCATCGCATATTCACAAATTTTTTGATCAGCATGAAAAAGAAACGGGCGAAAAATTAACAGAGCAACAAAGAAACGAAGTTATTGAATTTGCACAAAAGGGCGAATACAGAGTGGAAATGGGAAATGCGGCACATCTGCATTTGATTGGCGAGATGGAAGGATTTAGAAATTTATTATTCGGCAAGGAGTGGCAAGTTTATATTTCAAAATCAAGCAAAAAATTTATAACATCTGACAACCCTGTGATTGAGCTTTTTCCGGAATGGACGGGCAAATTTTTTTATGGCCCAACATTTTTACAAAGAACACACCAATTTTCTATGACACCAGACATTTTGATAGTTGCGACCGACCCAAGAAACCCACCAGAAATTGTAAAAGTCAAAAGAAAAACCTTATTTGATAATAAAGAGCATAACGAAAAAATATTAGAGTTAAATTTTCAACATCCGAGAAACGCTATTGCTTACGCATACGCAAGTAGTTCCGATTTATTGCAGGATATTGTTGACAGCGCGAATCTTTATGACAAGCAACAGCGGCGCGCCAGCTAACGCTGGCACAAATTCCGTCGGCGTCCAAAGCGAGGGCGAGGCGGAAGGGGGATGTGGGGGGAATTCCGCCTCGCCCGAGCCGAAGTCCCGCAGTTGCGGGATAAACTCCACTCCCGCCGCCCTGCTCTTTGAGAGCAGACCGCCAAAGAAAAGTTTTGTTTTTCTTTTAGAAGAAAAAATCGGGCGCGCGCAAAAGAAAAATTGTGAACAAAACTTTTCTTTGTCGGAGCGAGCTTCAGCGAGCGGCGGCGGGGCGGAGCGTCAAAATTCAGCGTTCGGATTTTCGCTAAAAAAAGTTCGGATTTCGTTCAAGGTTCGGAGCAATGATTAAATAAAAAAAGAGTTGGTTAGACTCTTATATACTCATAGATTCTACAACAAACTTTTCTCC
>JBMNOD010000027.1:0-40886 GCA_050942875.1 Kiritimatiellia bacterium | reverse complement strand
GATCTGCATGTCACAGGTTCGAGAACCTTCGACGCCTTCAACCGCGAAACGTCCCACACCGACACGTTCGGCAACACCGTGACAACGACCTACGACGCCCTCGGGCGTCCGGTCGGCGCCTCCGGCGCGACCTATCCCACCCGAAACGAGTACGACACCGCCAACCGCACGACCGCCTTGTCCACCACCCGCGACGGCACGACATGGGATGTGACTTCGTGGGGCTACGACCTTGCCACGGGGCTTGCCACCAACAAGGTCTATGCCGACGGCTCCGCCGTGTCCTACGCCTACACCCCTGACGGCAAGCTCGCCGCCCGCGCCTGGGCGCGCGGCCTCGCCACCGCCTACGCCTACAACCCCGACGGCCTGTTGACGGGCGTTTCGTATTCCGATGGCCTTTCTCCTCTCCCGCTGGGAGAGGGTCAGGGTGAGGGTGCGGCACCGTATTCGGTGACGCTTGCCTACGACGCCTTCCAGCGCCTCGCTTCCGCCTCCAACGCCATCGCACAATACAGTTTCGCCAATGACAACCTCGGCACTGCCACCAACGAGACGGTGACGCTTGGCGGCACGGTCTCGACCCTGACCCGAGACATGGACAACCGCCACCGATTGGCGGCGTTGCGTGTCGGGGATGCGCCACCCGTTCAATACAGCTACGACATCGAGAACCGCCTTTCTATGGTCTCCAATGCCGCTTTCGTGGCAGAGTACGCTTACACCTCCGACGGCTGGGATGCAGGCTATTCGATGGCCTTGACGAATGGCGTCGTGCTGGATCGAAATGTCGCTCGCGACCCCTACCGCCGCAGTTTGATCAATGCCATCACCAACAACGTCAACGGCACGGCGACGGCTCCATTAGTCTACGACTACGACAAACTGAACCGAGTTACTAGCTGTAACGCCGACACCTTCGGCTATAATGCCAGAAGCGAAGTCACGGCGGCGGACATTGGAGCCACCGCCAGCCGCTACACCTACGACCACATCGGTAATAACATCTGGACGTCATGCAACGGCGCCACCAATAATTATACGGCAAACAGTCTCAACCAATACACATCCTTCTCAAATCTTGTTCAATCTTGTAATCCTGTCTACGACCTCGATGGAAACTTGCTGACCAACGGTGTTTGGTCGTATGCGTATGACGCCGAGAATCGTTTGACCGCCGCATATTCCAACAATGTCTGCGTCGTTTCAAACGCCTATGACCACATGAGCAGGCGCGTGCTGAAGTGGACACCGTGCCACACAACTACCTTCGTCTATGACGGTTGGTTGCCGATTTTTGAGATTGTCGCTACTGCCTCGGAAGTTGCCACAAATGCCTATGTCTGGGGCAAAGACCTCTCCGGCACGATGCAGGGCGCTGGCGGCGTCGGCGGCTTGCTGGCTGTTTGGACGGATGAAACATGGTACTTCCCATTCTATGACAACAACGGAAATATCACCGCCTACGTCAACGAGCAAGGCGTCGTTGTGGCTAAGTATGTCTATGATGTCTATGGAGGCACCATAGCCAAATCCGGAGCCATGGCGGATACCTTCGCTCATCGCTTCAGCACGAAATACTTCGATGCCGAGACTGGGCTTTACTACTACGGTTACCGTTTCTATGATCCGGTTTTACATCGTTGGTTGAATAGAGACCCGATTGAGGAAAAAGGCGGGTTAAATCTATATGTATTTTGCAAAAACTCCCCGTACAATCTTTTTGACATTTTGGGGCGTGAGCCAGAACAAGCAGATGAAAACTCAAATGCTGAAGCTGAAGCCAATTCAAAGTATGTTCGTGTCCCAGTGAAATTTAGAGTTTGGGCGTGGGAGCTACCACTAAGGTTTTTTCGCAGGAATCTTTTTTATGAAATGAAGGAGAACAAGAATGGTGGCGTTGTGAGGCTGTGTTTGGGGAATGGCAGAATAAGGATAGCGATGTATCCGGGAATTGGCTTCCCCCCAGAGGCAACACCCGACCCCAAGATCAAGGTGGACTATAACATCAACCCACCCCAATATACTGGCTCAGGCAATTTGGCACCCAGGGTGAACGGATGTCCGCAGCCAAACGGGACGGGGCTTTCTCCTCGTGAACTCTTTGGGATGCCAACGTCGATGTCCGGAAACTACTCTTACTTCCCCGAGAAAATAGGAAACATTGAATACGGCAACGCAAGGTTTGAGTTATATAGAGAAATAACAAAAAATGGCTTGTTAATAGACTTTAAACATAAAATGTTTCGTAATTGGGTAATCGACTCATCATGCTATCCGCCAACGGATGACATCTATGCCGAGATTGACGTTGCCATTGGGGACGTGGTCGAGGTTAAAATGGGCAACGGAGACGGTTTTTCCGCGTCCCATGATTTTTGGACGAAGTACAAAATCGGAGCCAAATCAAGGAGGTAGCCTTATGCGTTTACGTGCAATTGCAATCATCGCCACGCTTCTTGTCGTTCTGGCTGCTGCCTTGTTCTATTGTTTTTGGATGATGCCGAGTCAACGGTCTGTCGCTCAAGCCATCGAGCGATGCCTGGGCATGCCGGTCGAAGCTTGCGACATTGTCAGCAACCTTCTTCTTGCAGCAGAATCCGGAGGCGATGTAAGTCTTGATGTGATCCATCAATCGCTCAAGGAAAAGAAGGCAACGCAGAATTTGCTCGCCGGCATCCTTTTCATGAGGTGGGAAGCCGATCTCGACGTTGAGTTCGTGATAACCGAGTCTTTCCCTCGAGCGATGCTTGACAATCTCACCGTTGACTCAAACAAAATGTTGTTGCTGGTTCGTCCCGAACACATCGGCGTGGTGGAGACCCGTCAAGAACCCGATGGAACGATTAACGGCTCATTCGATTGGACGATTGACGGACTCATGAAAGGAATGTGCAACTTCATCTACGAAACGGGGGACATCGTCTATCTTGGCGTTGCACGCCGAAACTCGCTAGGCATCTATGATTCCCAGCACATCTTCTATCGTTCTTACGACTTCGACGATTTGCGATGGTGGCAAATTCGATACTATTATGCCGTTGTTCGCTTGGATAGCATTGACACGCTTCGCGATGCGTTCCGAAACACATCCTTTGAGCAATGGCTTCTTCAACGAGGACACGCACTGCAAGAAACGCCCCCGACACTGTTTCTGCAAGGGTTGGATGCAGGGTATGCAGTGGTCATGACGACGACCCCCCAGGGTCTCGAAACGGCTGTGGATGCGCTCGTCGACGAATTTGGGGTGGCCTTGTGCGGAAAAGAAATTTTACTTCGAGAATCCCGATCAACAGCCTGCGAAATGAAGGAACTTCAAGCCTTGGTTAACCGACATCGAGTAAAACGTGGATCTCAAGAAAATCCCAAGAATAGGAATGGCATAAGATGAAGCAGAACGGCAAATACGAGATCGGTTTTCAATCAAGGAGGTAGCCTTATGCGTTTACGTTCGATTGCAATTATCGCCACGCTTCTTGTTCTTGTGGTTGCTGTCTTGTTTTATTGCTTTCTGATGAAACCAAAGCAACGACCTGTCTCTCAAGCCATCGAGCGATGCCTAGGCATGCCGATCGAAGCTTGCGGCATTGTCAGCAATTTTTTTCTTGCTTCAGAATCCGAAAGCGATATAAGTTTTGATCTTGTCCATCAATCACTCAAGGAGAAGAAGGCGACGCAGAATTTGCTCGCCGGCATCCTTTTCATGAGGAGGGAAGCCGATCTCGACGTCGAGTTCTTGACAACCGCGCCCTCGCCGTCATCGACACCATCGGCTCGCTCGACTGCGTCGGCAGGGGCTGGGAGAACCGCGACGACCGTTCCGACATCCTGCTGATCGACATGGCGACCGGCGCGCGCGCCTGGCTGGCGCGGACGCACGAGGCCGGCCGCCGGTTCCCGAAGCGCATGCACCACCCTTTCCACGCCCATCCGGTCTTCGGCCCCGACGGACGGACGATCGTCTTCAACGACTACACGGCGGCGGGCCTGCCCGCCGTGTCCATCCTGCACTTTTAGGCAAAACCTGTCGAACACCAAAAAAACGGGGCCATGATGAAAACATGCATTGCACACAAGAAATCCGCCGCCCGCAAACGTGCGATCGCCTGGCTCTGCTGCCTCCTTCCCGGCATGGGATGGAGCCAGGACAACGCCTGGACAGCAGCACGACCGTCATCGACAACGGCAACCTCCCCGGGGCGCATGAACTGCAATTCGGCGGTCTGATCAGCGGAAGCGGCGGCCTGATTAAGACCAACGCCGACCCAGCCTATTTGGGAATCTATCCCGACGCGGCCGAACTGAACAAGTTCTGGGCATTCGACCGAAGCTGGACGATCATGGAAGCCACGGACGGCATGATCGCAGGACAGTTCGCCTCCGTCGGCAACGGCACGGGCTGGGCCGGGGGACGCGGCACGTTCAGCCTCTCCGGCGGCAACAGCGGCGACGTCGTGCTGAGCTGGCAGGCCCCGCCCCCCACCGTCACCGTCATCATCATCGAATAGCCGCCGGAACCCGCCATCCGTGGACGCGGCGTCCCCGCCGCGTTTCGCCGCCTGCGCAAACCGTTCGTAGTGTGCCCGTCAGGGCATCCCGCGCAAGTGGACGCGGCGTCCCCGCCGCGTTTCCGGGGCCCAGGGTTTTCAGAAGCCTTGTCGCGAGGTCGGTCGAAACCCGCCACTCGCCTGCTCCCTCGCTACTTCACGACGATCGAGGTGCCGAGCACCTGGGGCGCGATCTCGACACATCCCCCGCCGACGTCCGTGACCTTGAGACCGAATCCGACGTTGTCGCGGATTTTGTTGGTCGGGCCGATGAGGCCCTTTGCGGCGGCGACCGTGGTCTTGAGCTGGAGGCGGGCCTCCTTCTTGTCGATCCAGACCACGGTGACGGCGCCAAAGGAAGAGGGCGTGCTGCCGTTGATCTTCAACACCGCATTTTGGATCTTGACGCCATAGGTCCCCGAACCGAATCCTGAAATCGGGGCTGAACAAAGCACGGTTCCGCCGCCATTGAGCGTGACGGTGTGGTTCCTGGCATAAAAAGTCTGGGCGAGATGAAGCGTGTTGCCTGTTTCGATCGTCCACGACTGGCTGTCCCTCATGTTGAAGTAGAAGTTGACAGTATTGGTTCCGGCGCCGTAGCTTTCAAACGTCCTCAGATTGTCGATGGTCGGCGCCGTCAGCGTCCACCCCGCCGTGTCGAACCTGACATGGAGCATGTTTTGGGGTTTCACCCAGCTTGGGTTTGAATAGGCGGGCCTCGTGACGTTGGTGGGCGTTCCTCCCTGCGTCCCGAATATCACCACGTCCGAGGTGTAGTCGGTCGTCTCGGGCAGTCCAACGGGATTCCAGTTGGCGGCATTGGTGTAGACGCCGTCGCCGGACGCATTGGTCCAGTAGTAGTCCTTCGCCTGCGCCGCACACGGCATGAGCGCCGTTGCCAGCAGACAGGGAACAAGGCGTCGAACGAAGCCTTTGATGCAAGGCCTGGTTTTCTTCATGGCTTTTCTCCTTTTGCCCTTCTTCCACCTATCGGAGGATCACCACCGTGGCGGAGGGCGCGATGCGCACCTTCACGGCGTTGTCCTCCTGGGATACGGCCGAGGTGTAGCCGGGCTTGACGGTCACGACGATCCGTTCGTCGGGCATCGTCGAGGCGAGCGTGCCGGCCGAGAGGAGCGTCACCATGCCGCCCTGGACGAATGCCGTGGCATCGACCTTGAACGTGGTGGTCGGGTCGAGGGTGGCCGCCCCGGCAATCTGGATCGGCGTCGTGTCGAATCCCTCGGCGGGGATCGCGTACTCGATGCGGCTGTAGTTGCAGGCGGTGAAGGACCCCGCCGAGAAGGCGGCATGGCGGCCGAGCACGCGGACGACGTTGTTCGAGTGGGCCGCCACCTTCGTGTTGCCCATGGTGAAGGCGCCGTCCACGGCGATCGACCCGCCGTGGATGTTCAACAGGTTGTTGCGGTTGATGTCGCCGGTGCGTCTGCTGTCGTAGACGCCCAGATTCATGTCGCCGGCGATCGCGACGGTCGTGGTCCGGCCGGGATCTTCGTAGATCAGGACGCCTGCGTTTTGATGGCGGTCGTCCGCCGGCGCGCGCAGGCCGCTGGCCGTGACCGTGCCGTTGCTGACGATCAGGCGCCCGCCCGATCCCGAATCGCCATCCGTCCCGATCGTGATGGCGCCCGCCTCAAGAACGCCGCCGTTCATCACGCGAACTCGATCCCGATACCACGGGGAGCCACGAAGCGTGCCGATTTGCTTCATGAAGCCGCCGTTGACGATGTCGAGCGTCGCGCCGGCAATGGTTGCGTTGCTTTTCCGAAGTCCATTGTAGTAGCTGCCGCTGTTGGTCACCGTGCCGCCGTCGATGACGAACCAGTTGGCGTTGTCGTCCACACGGATGCCGGCCTGCGCCGTGAAGACGCCGCCCGTGCCGACGTAGATCGTGTTGTTGAATTTGCCGCCGGTGGTGAGCACCAACGCCTCGCTGGTCGCCGTGACCGATGCGCCGTCGAGAACGCGAAAGACGTTGTTTGCGCTGGAATAGCCGACCTGGAGGGCGGCGACGTTCAGCGCGGCGCCGTCCTCAAGGACGACCGTCGAACCGGAGGCGCTCGCATCGCCGATGCGGAACAGCGCATCCACGGCGACATCGCCCTTCAGCGTCAGTTCGGACGTGGTTTTGGTGCCGACATGAACGGTGGGAACAGCCAGCGAATGGCCCGTGAAATCAATCGAGACCGGCGCCGACGCGTTCACCTGCAGCACGTTCGCAACACCGTCGGCCGCGGCGGTGACGCTTGCGCCTTGGCCGATGGTGGCGGTCGAGACGGCCAGGGGCGCGAATCCGAGGTCCCAGTTCCCGCCCGTGCCCCACGCCGCATCCGAACCGGCGCCCGTCCAGACCACATCGGCGCGCATGAGCAGCGCGTTCGTCGACGACCAGAACGTGTACGTGTCGCCGCCGTAGTCGAACTCCGCCTTGAAGGCGTAGTGATACGTCGCTCCCAGCGTGCAGTCGGGGATGGACCACGCGTAGTCCGTCGAGGCCGAAACCGGAGCCCAGGCCTTGGCCTGCGCCAGCGCCCCGGGGGTCGTTCCGAACCAGAGCGAAACCGTCGTGGGGCCGACGCCGGGATCCGCGAGCGTCCCCGACAGGTACGCCGTCGAAAGGACGTTCGAAGCGCCGAGCCCGTCAAACAAGGCGGCGCCGGTCGTCGTGAAGGCCGTGGTCACGAGGGAGGTGGACACGTTCTGGCCATCCTCCGCGCGGTGGCGGTAGCAATAGGTCGTGAGGGGCTTCAGGCCGTCAAGAACCGTCTCAACGGTTCCGGCTTCCGCGAAGACGCCGAGATTGGTCGTCGTGTTCAGCGCGTCCTCCGACTCGCCCCAGTCGAGCAGCACCGTGGCCGGATGCTCCCCGATGGCGACCAGATTCGCGTTCGCCGTCGCGCTGAAAGCGTCCACGTCCGTGGCGCTGGCGGACAGGATCATCAGCTCGGACACGGACAGCGGGCAGACCTCGTCGAACGTGTCCGCCATGACGAATTCATCGAAAAGCGAGTTGCCGCTGTTTGTGCCGTACATGCCGCCCAGCGTCAGAAAGGTGAACGTCGAGCCCGATGCGACCAGCGCCGCCTCGGTGCTGGCGGAACAGGGGCCGGCCATGCCGGGCACGAGCGGATCGACCACGGCCGAGACCCGCTCGTTCCCGCCGGCGCCGGCGTTCAACTGAACTTCGACGACGCAGAAATACGTCGTGTCCGCGACCGCCGTCGGCACCAGCTCAAAGGAGGCTCCGTTGACGCCGAGCGCCACCTGGACGGTTCCCGAAACCTTCTTGAAGCCGACGAACACGCCGGTCGAGGGGAAGGTGGAGGCGGCATCGTTTGCGAACTTCAAATCGGTGGTTCCGACGCCGAAGTAGTAGGCCTGGTTGTTGGCCAGGGCGCCGAACGCCAAGGCGTCCCCGCGAATCAGGACGCTGAAATAGAGCGTTCCGCTCGTGGGAAGTCCTGAGGAGGCGATCGAACGAGACGTCTGCCGGCCCTGGGCGTTCCCGTTCGCGGTGTGGGAGATTGCGAAGGATCCGCCGCTGCTGGCCAGTTCGACCGCTCCCGGATAGGCGAGATTGGCCGACCGGACGGCGATCGTGCCCGTGTCGCCCGTCCAGGCGCCCGAGAAGCCCACGATGGCGTTGGTGGCGGGATTCTGCCCCGTCAGCTTCACCGCCGCATTATAGCCCGTGGGGCCGATCGGCACGGGATCTTGGACATAGACAGCCGCGGAGGCCACACCCGCACCCGCAAGTGCGAGAAAACACGAAAACAAACACAGTTTTTGCCTCATCATTCTTTTAATTGCACTTTTCATTTCAGACTCCATTTGCTTGACACCCCACATGAAGACCTCAAGCGCCATCGGGAAGACCTCAAGCGCCATCAGGATCGCACCTGACAAAACCAAGGGCAAATCAGTTTTCATGGGGTCATTGTACTACATTGGCAGAATCGAAACAACCTCCCAATTGCCCAAAACGCGATTGGCCCCCCTTGGCGCGCGGCAACTCGATCGACGCGCACCACCGCGGGCCGAAGGAAGTCAAGGCCACCCTCAGCCGGTCGGGGGCGATCCTGGCTTCCTCGAAGAGCACGAGATCGTTCCGGGGCTTGAGCCAGCTCGGGGGCAGCCACAGGGATTGTTGCGGCCCCAGGTTCCAGTAGCGGCCCACATTGCGGCCGTTCAGCCAGACGCTGCCCTTGCCGGCGTGCTCGCCGAGTTCGAGCCGAACGGCTCCGTCGAACCCTTCGGGAACGGCAAACTCCCCGGCCACCCAGAGCGGCCCGGCCAGCGTGGCGCCGTCCGGGGACGGCTCGTCCAGGTCGCCGCCGGGACGCTCCCAACGGTCGATCCCCTCGCCCGCGCCAAGTCCGGCGCGCATGCGCCAGCCCGGGATTTCAACGCCGTTCAGCCAGACCGGGCCGTAGAGCCCCTTGGGTTCTCCGAGCGGGATGTCGTACTCGGCGCCGCTGTTGAACATGCCGAGATTCTCGACCAGGACGGCCAGCGTGTGGATGCCGGCCAGCAGGTTGGGCATGAGGTGCCAGCCGTGGCTGCTGCCCCAGCCGCGGCAGCCCAGGTAGTGGCCATCGACCCAGACATGGGCTCGATCGTCGGCGCCGCTGAAGACGATGGTCTGCGGGCCGTCGTCAACCACTTCGAAGTTCGCCCGATACCAGGCGTAGCCGTGGCCGTGCCCGAAGGCGGCCATGCGCCGGGGCTGCGCCGCGCCGAACCAGGCGGAGTCGTCGAAGTCCGCGGCGCGTTCCGGCAGGCCGCGGCCGAACCGGATGCGGGTCAGCGCCACGGCGTCGGGTGCGGATGCTTCAACATAGGCGGGCGACTCGACGGTGAGCCTGCCGTCATGGAACCGCCAGACCTCGGCCTGCGATGGCGAACTGGCGGCGATGTCGATCCACCCCTTTCCGACGACGGCATCCTCGATGCGCTCGGGGCCCCCGAAGACGACCGCCGGCGCGCCGGGCAGAGCCAGCGGCCAGCATCGTCCGGCGGCGGCGCGGTTCAGCACCAGGATGTCCACCTCGTCGTGACGGAGGTGGACCGGAAGGCTGCCGCCTGGCACGTGGACGTCGAGGCGCGTCCCGTCCAGCTCGACCCATCCCTCCGAGCCGGCCTCGCCAAAGAGGATGAGCGCCGGTTCGGTGGCCAGCAGATCGAGGCTGGTCCGGTCGAGCCGTTGGCCGCCGGGCAGGCGCAGGTCGCGCACCGTCCACCGGACGGCGCCGGCCGGGATCGACATGTCGACGCAGGCCTGGTCTTTCTCGGCGTCGGCAATGCGAATCTGCTCGGCGCTGCGGTTCAAGGTGAAGACAAACGTCCCGTCCGGCCCGCGCCGGGTGGCCTGGATCAATCCCGGCTGCAGCTCCACGATCTCGGGCATGCCGGCCCGGGCCAGGGCGGGCAGGTTGAGCGGCGCCAACCGGGTCTTGAACAAGTCGTACTTGCCGCTGAAGCGTCCATCGTCGAGGATGGGCGCGCCGGGGCCGTAGAGGGTCGTCATGAAATTGGCGTCCGAGCAGATCGAGCGTCCGTGCCAATAGCCGAAGTGGGCGCCGCCGGCGAAGACGAAGGCGGTCAGCCCCCCTGCCCCGCCGGCCGCGATCTCGAGGGCGCCGTTGAGGGCGCGCGCGTCGTCGTAGACCGCGCTGCCATGGCGGCCCCACCAGTCGAAGGCGGCGATCCAGTATTCGGTGACGAACAGCGGGGCATCCGGTTGCAGGCCGCGGGCTCGGGCGAGATTGCGCAACCCGTCGCCGCCGAAGTTGCAGCACAGGTTGACGCCCTCGTAGACCCTGGGCTTCAGACGCGCGAAGTTGATGAAGCTGTCGCAGTTGATGATCGGCACGGAGACGCCCCTCGCGCGCAGCCCGTCGCGGAGATGATGGATGTATTCCGCTTCCTGCCCCTCGCCATAGTGTCCGTATTCGTTTTCGACCTGGGCGAGGATGACGGTTCCCTCCCGGCCCAGCTCGTAGCGCGCGATCAACGGCGCGATGCGATCCCACCACTTGTCGACATGGGCGAGAAACTCCGGATCCCTGGTGCGCAGCCGGATGCCGGGCTTGCCCGACAGCCAAACGGGCAGGCCCCCGGCCTGCCATTCGTCGCAGATGTACGGGCCCGGCCGGGCGACCACGTACAACCCCAGCTCGGCGGCCAGTTGCAGAAAATGCTCGACATCGCGATCGCCGGTGAAATCCCAGTCGCCTTCGCCCAGCTCATGGTAGTTCCAGGGCATGTACACCGACACCGTGTTGAAGCCGGCGCACTTGAGCTGCAGCAGCCGGCGGCGCCAGTCGCCGCGGGTCGTCTTGAAGTAATGCATCTCGCCGGACAACAGCCAGGTCGGGCGGTTTTCAATCCAGTAGCAGTTGCGATCAAAACGGATGGGGGTTGTCATAAACGTCCTCTCAATGATCTGACAAGACATGCCGTGGTCGTTGGTCTTTGCAAAGGGCCGCGTACAATCGTGCCCGATTCAACTCCTGCCTGTCGACATTTGCGCTCATATCCATTCATTCCCTGCTTGCCCCCGCTTGCACCTTGCCGAAGTCGGCTCCACCCGTGAAAGCGCTTCCATTGAATGCAAGTGCAAGGAAATCGTATCATAAATGATGCCACAATGTCAATCGGCGTGATAATGAATGAAAAAGAAACGTGGCGGGCCTGGCGGTTTTTTCAACTGCGAAACACACGGGAAATTTTCTGTGCCTCTTTGTGCCTTTTTGTGGCCATGAAGGAAACTCGGAATTGGGGCGCGGCCGCGGCGGCTTCGCCGAGCGGGGAATGGCCACGAAAAAAACAAAGACGCAGGAGACGCGGCGCAGGTGGAGGTCTTTTAAACACACGGAAAATTTCTGTGCCTCTTTGTGCCTTTTTGTGGCCATGAAGGAAACTCGGAATTGGGGCGTGGCCGCGGCGGCTTCGCCGAGCGGGGAATGGCCACGAAAAACAAAAACGCAGGAGACGCGGCGCAGGTGGAGGTCTTTGATCCAAACACACGGGCACGGAGACACAGAGGGGGAATGGTTTTGAATTTGGCATCAAGGATGCCTCCATGTTTCATGGAAACTCAAGGAACCATGTTACGATTCTGACACACCCCCCTTTCCCCAAGGCGCCACTCACGTGTTGAACAGCCGCCCATGGGCGGCCGCCACGACGAACTGCCGCTCGACTTTGCACGGTGCGCGCGCGGCGAAAAGGAAAACCCCTTTGGCTGCGATTACGAGTTGCTGGTCCACAAGGCGACGCTCAAGGCCTCGGGATTCGACCAGGTGGCCTGGCGGTTTTTTTGACGGAAGCAGATCAAAATGCGTACAGACCTGAAACTCAACGGGAAAGTGGCTGTTTGTCCGCTCAGCGTGGAAAAAGAGGCGCGGGTCTTCCAACCCGTGACACGACCACGGACAGGAATGTCCGTGCCCCTGTGGCTTGGAACTTGAGATCGGCCCAGTTCGCAATTCGATGCTTTATTGCTCGTTTATTCCGACATTCATTTGCTATACTGGCAGCAGGTTCAAGGGAGCCTGCGTCTTAAAGACCGCACAATCCACGGATCCCGAAAGGAAAACGCGTATGAAAGCCCTGTTCTCCCCTCCCGTTTCGCAAGATGGCCATGAAGCATCGGCGCCATGCGCCGAAAGGGCGTGTGCGCCGCTGGCGCCAAGGAAAGGATGCGGACGAGGCGCCCGCGCGGTCGTTGCGGCGCGGGCGGGCCTTGCCGGCCGCGGATTCGACGGGTAGCATTCTCTTCCCAAGCGATTCCATTTGCAATTGATGAAAGAACCAGAAAGAGAACCCACGACAATGTCACAGAACATCCAAAGCGCCGAGCCGCGCCTGTTTGGCGACGGCATCCACGACGACACCGCGGCCATCCAAGCCCGGCTCGACTCCGGCGCGGCCTGCGTCTGCCTGCCCCGCCCCGAAAAGGAATACTTGATTTCCAAAACGCTGAAAATCGGGTCGGATCAAGAGCTGAAGCTCGACAAGGGCAGCCGCGTCAAGCTGGCGGATGGCTCGAACTGCCCGATGCTGTCCAACCGCGACATCACGAATGGAAATCGAAACATCAAGATCGCCGGCGGCATCTGGGACATGAACAACCGGGGCCAGCGGCACAACGTCTGCGCACTGGGCTGGTGGGTGACGCCGCCGCAGCGGGCAGAGTGGCTGACGGAAGAAAAGGAAGCGGTCCAGGTGGCGACGCCGTGGCCAACAAAGCATGATCCAGAGTTCTTTACCGGCGTCTGCGTCAAGCTTTTCAAGATCGAAGGGCTTGAAATCACCGGCGTGACCATCCGCAACCCCATCACCTACGGCATCCAACTCAGCCGTGCAACCCATTTCACTGCGGACGACATCACGTTCGACTACACCTGGGGAAATCCCGCGAAGGCGAACATGGATGGCTTCCACGTGGATGGCGGATGCTCCTTCGGGCGGATCACGAACCTGCGCGGCATCTGCTTCGACGACTTCGTCGCCCTCAACGCGACCGATGGATCGGACAGCCCGTTCCACGGCCCCATCACCGACATCGAAATCGACGGCATCGACTGCGACTACTGCCATAGCGCGGTTCGCATGCTTTCGCGCTCGCCCGAGCATCCCGTCAAGCGCGTGTCGATCCGCAACGTCCGCGGCCGCTACTACAGCTACGGCATCGGCCTGACCTACTTCCATCGCGATGTCAAGGAGCGTGGCGTCATGGACGACATCGTCATCTCCGATTGCTCGATTTCGCGGGCGGAGCCTCCTGCCGACTGCTGGGGCTTCCCGAATTTCGGCGCCATCGAAATCGAACACGGGCTCGACATCGGGAACCTCGCCCTTGAGCGACTGACGCGAGACGAGGGCCACCGCCCCGACATCCCGACAATCCGAATCAAGGACGACGCCCGGATCAAGCGGCTGACGATTCGCGATTGCACCCAGATCAACCGGACAAACGAGCCGATGATCTTCCTTCGCCAGCGGGGCGGAATCGAAAGCCTCGTCCACGAAAACACGACCTTGATCAGCGAACCCGGCCCCAACATTCTCGAAGACGACGGTCCAATCCCCAATGATCGCCCGCGGACAAAAATTGATCCACTCAACGCATGCAAGCCAAACGGACGCGCCTGCCCCGGCCCGGCCGCGCCTTCGGGTCTCGTGCGGGTCAGCCCCGCCACGCGAACAGATGTTCGGACAGGCGAAGCAATCTACAGGCGGAGCGATCCCAAGATTCTCGGATTCTCCCATGTCCACTTGAATGCAAGGGGCAATCCCGAGCATCGCGAGGCGCTTCTGCTGCCGTTCACCGACTCCCCCTCCCCCGTCGACGTTGCCGGAAAGAAGGATGCGTACACCGAGAGCGCCCGCACAGGCTATTACAGCGTCTGGCTGACCAACTTCAACATCCATGTCGAACTGACGGCCACGGCGCGCGTCGGCTGGCAGCGATGGACCTTCCCCGAGGACGTCCCGCGAAAGGCGTACGTCGTCCAGCCTGAAGGATCCGAGGCATGCAAAATCGAATTTTCGGAACCGTGGATTGATCGGGAAACACTGCCATCGAACCCGGGCGAGACGGTCCGGCGCATGATCTACACGTTTGCCCCCGGCGATCGCCCCATGCTGGTCAGGACGACGGCGCCGGTCGCAAACGAGGACAAGGAGGCAGGCCGCAACGCAGCAGACGCATCGGACTGGGATTTTGACAAGGCGTGGTCAAAGACGCTCTACGCATGGGAGAGAATCTTCCAGCGCGTCACAGTCGACGCCGACGAGACGCTGAAGGAGAAAGTCCATACGGCAATTGCAACCTCTGGAATTTTTTAAAAGGCGACTTTGTCGAGAACCTTGTCGATCCCGCGGGCAGGCCGCCGCTTGGCGCAAGTCCAGCGTGGAGCAGGGTGGGCGACGCCGTCCCCGCCATCATCTCGGGGGAAACGTCGAGATGATGGAAATTCAGAGCGCCCCGGAGGGACGGCCCCACCATCCCGCCATCTCATGCGGGCGGGGCTTCGTCCACGCCCTTGTGGACGCGGCGTCCCCCGCCGCGTTTCGCCACCTTCATCCATTCGCCCGCGCCCAGCGCGGTGCGCCCCGGACAAGGGCGCGGGCATTCCTGTCCGTGGTTGTTCGCGGGTTGGAAAACCCGCGCCCCTTTTCCTGCGCCATGCCTGCTTCTTCGTTGAACCTGCGCCAAGGTTCTGCTAGAATCGCGCCCAAACTTCCGCCCGCTGTCCCGTCACTCCGCACACGCCCTTTTCGAAGGCCATCATGGTCTTTTCCTCTCCGATTTTTCTTGCCCTGTTCCTGCCGATCCTGCTCGCCGCCTATCTGCTGGCGCCGACGGCGCGGCGCAATGCCGTCCTCCTCGCCGGCAGCCTGTTCTTCTACGCCTGGGGCGAACCGCGCGCCATTGTCGTCATGCTCGCGCTCATCGTTGCAAGCCACGGCATCGCCCACGGCATCGCCGCCGCCCACTCGCACGACGATCGCATCCGCGCGCGACATCTGCTCGCCTTGGGCATCATCCTGAACCTGGGCGCCCTTGCGGCACTCAAGTACCTCTCCTTCATCATCGTCAACCTCAATCGGCTGCCCGGCGTCGACATCCCGGATCCCAAGATTCCGCTGCCCATCGGCATCTCGTTCTACGTCTTCCAAATCCTCTCCTATCTGATCGACGTCCACCGCCGCGAAACGCGCACCGCAGGCTCCCTCTCCGAATTCGCCCTCTACGTCAGCCTCTTCCCGCAGCTCATCGCCGGCCCGATCGTGCGCTACACGACGATCCGCGACGACATGAAAGACCGCCGCTGGATTCCCGACAACGTCTTTTCAGGGCTCCAGCGCTTCGCGTCCGGTCTCGCCAAAAAGGTGCTGCTGGCCGACACCTTCGCCCTCGTGGCGGACACCGTCTTCAAGTCCCCCGTCGGCGACATCCCCTGGGGCTTCGCCTGGATCGGCATCGTCGCCTACGCCTTGCAGATCTTCTACGATTTCTCGGGCTACTCGGACATGGCGATCGGCCTCGGCCGCGTCTTCAACTTCCACTTCCTCGAAAACTTCGACCATCCCTACTGCGCCACGTCCATCCGCGAATTCTGGCGACGCTGGCACATCTCGCTCTCCACCTGGTTCCGCGACTACCTCTACATCCCCCTCGGCGGCAACCGCGTCTCGTTCGTCCGCACCTGCTTCAACCAAGGCGTCGTCTTCCTGCTGTGCGGACTCTGGCACGGCGCCGACTGGAACTTCGCGATCTGGGGGTTGCTCCACGGGTTCGGCCTCTCCATGGAGCGCCTGCTCCATCGCTCGAAGCGCCTGGCCGCGCTGCGCATCCCCCCGATCGTCGGCAACCTCTACGTCTGGCTGTTCGTCCTCGTCGGCTGGGTCTTCTTCCGGGCGCCGTCCCTCGACTACGCCCTGGCGTTCCTCAAGATCATGTTCACGGGCAACGCGGCCCGGCCCTTCTCCAGCTTCTGGCCCGCGCTCGGCTTCTACCACCATGGCATGCTCGTCGCCGCCGCCGTCGGCTTCGTCCTCTGCTACCCCGCCCTGCCCGCCCGTGTGGCGCGCCTCGAACGCCGCCCCGCCGGGGCCGCGCTCTCGCTGGCCGTCTTCCTCGTCGCCTACACCTTCGCCATGACGAGCAACTACAGCCCGTTCATCTATTTCAGATTCTGACATGCAACGCCTTCGCAACCTCTACATCGGCATCGTCCTCGCCGCCTTCGCCGCCCCGCTGCTCTGCGTGACGGGTTTGCGCGGCATCGTCAAGGTCGCCGGCGTCGAACACAAGGCCCAGCCCCCCCCCGTCTCCGCGAAGGCCTTTCTTGACGGATCGTTCCAAAACGGCCTCAGGACCTACTACGAACGCAAGCACTTCGGACGTGGCGAGCTGCTCAAGTTCAAGCACCTCGTCTTCGAAATCATCAACCTCGGCCAATACCATGCCGGCTACTCGGGCAACGTCATCCAAGGCCGCAAGGGCTTCCTCTTCGAACGCCCCTATCTCGACGTCCGGTTCAACCCGCCGACGCGGCATCACACGCCAGCCCACCACCGCCAGTTCGCCGAAACGGCCGCCGCCCTGAGGGACGCCATCGAAGCGCGCGGCGTCGCCTTCGGCGTCATCCTCGCCCCCAGCAAGCCCGAGGCATGCCCCGGCCTCGTGCCGGCACGCTACCACCGCTTCAGCCGCGCACCTGCCGACTTCGATCTCTATGCCGGCCTCTCCGACGCCCTCGACTCCGTCAACATCCCCCATGTGAACGGCAAAACGCTCTGCGGCCCCTTCCTCGACACCGACGCCCTGTTCCCCTACACCGGCACGCACTGGTCCGTCTATTGCGCCGCGCTCGCCGCGACAAACCTCATCGGGCGGCTCAACGCCGCCAACCCGACGAACGCGCTCCCCGCCCCCGTCGTCCTCGGCATGGCCTACCAGCCCGAACCTTACGAAAGCCACGACCGCGACATCGCCGACCTGCTCAACCTCCCGTTCCCCTACCGACGCGATCCCGACCGCTATCCCCATCCGATCTTTGGGCCGCCCCCTGCCCGCCCCGGCAAGGCCGTCGTTCTGGGCGACAGCTTTTGCGACCAGCTCCTCGTTGCGCTCCAAGACTCCGGCGCCTGCCACGACATCGTCATGATCTCCAACAAGCTCCCCACCCGGGAAATCCTCGAAAGCGCCCTCGCCGACGCCGACCTCGTCATCTATGCCT
The DNA here is from genome assembly GCA_050942875.1 of Kiritimatiellia bacterium. Classification (GTDB taxonomy): domain Bacteria; phylum Verrucomicrobiota; class Kiritimatiellia; order RFP12; family UBA3636; genus JAAZAI01. The sequence continues at coordinate 23,563 of JBMNOD010000027.1, read as the reverse complement.
ACTCCGCCCACGCCCTCGCCCGCAACCGCGTCCCCAGTGAAATGCGGCACGCCCTCAAGACGCTTGATGAGCAGAAGGCAGTCGGCCGGCCGCCAATGCCCATCTGCAATCGGGCAGGCGACGGGGCGGATTCGAGGCTGGGCGGCAAGCGTTCCGAGACCCACCCCGGCGACTGACCGATGGGTGTGTGTCAGAATCGTAACCTGCTTCCTTGAGTTTCCATGAAACATGGAGGCATCCTTGATGCCGACTTCAAAACCAATCCCCCTCTGTGTCTCCGTGCCCGTGTGTTTGGATCAAAAACCTCCACCTGCGCCGCGTCGCCTGCGTCTTTGTGTTTCTCGTGGCCATTCCCCGCTCGGCGAAGCCGCCACGGCCACGCCCCAACTTCAAGTTTCCTTCATAGAGCGGTTTAAGAAAATCCGTGTCCATATTCTATCCTCCAGCTCCAAACGCCGAATCCTAGTTCAAATCGTGCGGCTATACTATTTCTCAAGTCGCTCTAGCCCCTGGCGACTAGCGACTCCATCGGGCAGGCGACGGGCGGGGTCGAGGCTGGGCGACAAGCGTTCCGAGGCCAACCCCGTCGACTGACCGACCTCTCCGACTGACCGATTACGATTACGGGAACGCGAACGGGAACGCGAACGCGAACGCGAACGGGAACGGAAGGGGCGAAGGGGCGCCCAATCGGAGTTTATGCTGTATTTTTTCGGGTCGATATGCGATAATTCTCGATTTTCACATAACCCAGAATGATGACGCCATGATCCTTGCCAATCCCCATTTCGCCAAGATTCAAGCTTCGTATCTGTTTTCAACGATTGCCGCGCGTGTTCGCGAGTTTTCGGCGGCCCATCCCGACGCCCGCCTGATCCGCCTCGGCATCGGCGACGTCACCCGCGCGCTTCCGTCCGTCTGCATCGAGGCCATGCAGAAGGCCGTCGCCGAAATGGGCGACGACGCGACCTTCCGCGGCTACGGGCCGGAGTTTGGCTACGACTTCCTGCGCGAAGCCATTGCGAAGACCGACTTCCAGTCGCGCGGCATCGACGTCGCGGCCGATGAAATCTACGTCAGCGACGGCGCCAAGTGCGACACGGGCAACTTCCAGGAGCTTTTCGCGACGACCGGCTTCACGGTCGCCGTGCCGGATCCCGTCTATCCCGTCTATGTGGACACCAACGTCATGGCCGGTCGCACCGGCCCTGCCGAGGACGGGCGCTACGCGGGGCTTGTCTATCTCACGTGCGACGAGATGAACGGCTTCGTCCCCGCCCCGCCCGCCGGCCAGGTCGACCTGATCTACCTCTGCTTCCCCAACAACCCCACCGGCGCCACCGCCACGCACGACCAGCTCAAGCAGTTCGTGGACTACGCGCGCGAAAACCGGGCGCTCATCCTCTTCGACGCGGCCTACGAGGCTTTTGTCCGCGATCCGTCGCTCCCGCGTTCGATCTACGAGATCCCCGGGGCCCGCGAGGTCGCCGTCGAGTTCCGCAGCCTCTCCAAGACGGCCGGGTTCACCGGCACCCGCTGCGCTTACACCGTCGTGCCCCGGGAATGCCGCGCCTTTGCCGAGGATGGCTCGAAGGTGCTGCTCGCCCCGCTGTGGGCGCGCCGCATGAGCACGAAGTTCAACGGCGTGTCCTACCCGGTCCAGCGCGCCGCCGAGGCCGTCTTCACCGAGGCGGGCCGGCGCGCCTGCCGCGACCTTGTCGACGGCTACCTCGCCAACGCCAAGGTCATCCGCGAGCGCCTCCAGTCCAAGGGGTTCAACCCCGTCGGCGGCGACAACTCCCCGTACATCTGGTTCAACACGGGCATGGACTCCTGGGACTTCTTCGACAAGCTGCTCGCCGAGGCGCAGGTCGTCACCACGCCCGGCTCCGGCTTCGGCCGCTGCGGCAACGGCTACATCCGCATCAGCGCCTTCAACTCCATGGAGAACGTCGTCGAGGCGATGGAGCGGATTTGCTCGATTTTGTAGTCGCTGGTGCCGACTGTCCAAGGCCCAAAGTCCAAAGTCCAAAGTCCAAAGTCGCCCTTCGGGCGCACGCTTGCTTCCACACTTGATTTTTTCTTGCTTTCACACTGACTCTCAATCCGCTTGCGATTCAATTTTCCAAGTTCAAACGATAGGAAAAACGATGCGTACCCTGTTCATTGCTGTGAGCCGAGTCTTTGGCCTGCTCCAAATTTACTGCGGACTTCTCTACATCACGTCCATCCTTCCGTTGAGCTTTTTTATGCGGACTCAAACCTCTGTCGGAGTTGCCGACATGTATGCAACAACATTCGCCGGCACCCCCATCGTGCTTGTCGCGGGTGGAATGATAGCCTCCGTGCTTCTCATATTCGGCATGGGATGGCTTCTGCTGTGTCGTGCAGACTGGCTGGCCGACAAGCTTGCCATACCCGAACTTGATGATCGCCCGACCCTGACGGCTGACGCCGTTTTCCAGATCGGCACGAGGCTCCTTGGCCTTTACGTCGTCATTCAGGCGCTCCCTGTTCTGGTTGGACAACTTGGCGGCACAATCTCCGCCATTCGCCAGGCCGTCAGCTTGAGCGACTCCCTGGAAACTGGCTATGTCCAACGGATGATTCTTGAGAGAATTTGCTCCGGTTTCGTCGTCCCTGTCCTCAAACTGGCGCTTGGCTTGTTGCTCGTCCTCAAAACGGATGCCCTTCAGCAATGGCTGGACACGCGCAAAAAGAAACACAAAAATTCTGTGCTTTCCGTGGACAAAAACCGCCAAGACGCCAAGGACGCCAAGCAATTCTGTAATTCTGCAATTCATCATTCGTAATTCCACCACCCTCGCCCATCCACCCTCTTTTTGTGTTTTTCGTGGCCATTCCCAACCCACCCTCGCACCCCTTTCGCAGTTCGACAAAGCTCACGACAAAGTTGCCCTTCGGCCAAATTTCAAATTTCAAATGTCAAACATCCATAGCCACGAAAACCACGAAAACCCAAAAAACTCTGTGTCTTTCTGTGCTTTCTGTGGACAAAAACCGCCAAGACGCCAAGCAATTCTGTAATTCTGCAATTCATCATTCGTAATTCCACCACCCTCGCCCATCCACCTTCTTTTTGTGTTTTTCGTGGCCATTCCCAACCCACCCTCGCCGGTCAAACCGGGGTCTGGGGTGGAACCCCAGCGGAAACTCCTCTCTTCTCACTCCTCCCTCCTCACTGAAACTAATCCCTAACCCCTAACCCCTCCTCCCTAATCCCTCTTTCCTCCCGCCATGCTCATCAACGGTCTTGAAATTTCCGCGGCGATCCGCGCAGAATGCGCCGCCGCCGCCGCTCAGCTCGCCGCCGCCGGAAACACGCCGGGGCTCGCCGTCATCCTCGTCGGCGAAGATCCCGCTTCCGTTTCCTATGTCACCGCCAAGGAGCGCGCCTGCAAGGAGACGGGCATTCGCTCGTTCGTCCTGCGCCTCCCGGCCGACACGCCCCAGTCGCGCCTGCTGGCGGAGATCCGGCGGCTCAACGGCGACGCCGCGGTCCACGGCATCCTCGTGCAGCTTCCGCTGCCCAGGCGCATCGACGAGAGCGAGGTCATCCGCATGATCGTCCCCGAGAAGGACGTCGATGGCTTCCATCCCGTCAGCCTCGGCAAGCTGGTGCTCGGCGAGGACACCTTCGTCTCCTGCACGCCCGCCGGCATCGTCGAGATGCTGAAACGGTCCGGGGTCGAGACGGCCGGCAGGCATGTCGTCGTCGTCGGCCGCAGCAACATCGTCGGCAAGCCCGTCGCCAATCTTCTTCTTCAGAAGAGCGCCAACGCCACGGTCACCGTCTGCCACACGGGCACGCGCGATCTTGGGACGTTCACCCGCCAGGCGGACATCCTCATCGTCGCCGCCGGCCGCCCCGGCACGGTCACGGCCGACATGGTCAAGCCCGGCGCCGTCGTCATCGACGTCGGCGTCAATCGCGTTCCCGACGCCTCGAAGAAGTCCGGCTTCCGCCTGGTGGGCGACACCGACTTCGCCGGCGTCTCCGCCGTTGCTTCGCGCATCACGCCGGTTCCCGGCGGCGTCGGCCCGATGACGATCGCCATGCTCTTGTCCAACACGATCAAGGCCGCGCGCCAGGCCGCCGGTTTCTGACGCTTTTTCTTTTCTTCTTTTTTTGGCAACTTCAAGGCTCATTCCCATGCGCACGAAAATCGCTCACGACGGCATCAAGAACCTCCACTACGAAATCCGGGAGATCGTCGATTACGGCCATGCCCTGCAGCGGCTCGGCATCCCGATCACCTGGGAGAACATCGGCGACCCCGTCGCCGCCGGCGAGCACGTCGCCGACTGGGTCAAGGAGATCGTCCACAATCTGCAGGACCAGGACGCGGCCTGGGCCTACTGCCCGAGCCGCGGCGTGCTCAAGACGCGCGAGTTCCTTGCGAAGGTCGCCTCGGAGCGTCCCGGCGGCGTGAAGGTCGAGCCGGACGACATTCTCTTCTTCAACGGCATCGCCGACGCCGTGGACAAGATCTACGATCTGATCCAGAAGGACAACCGCGTCCTCATGCCGTCGCCTTCGTATCCCACGCACACGTCCAACGAGTGCAAGCGCGGCGCCTATCCGCCCCTCCAGTTCCAGCTCTACCCCCGGAACAACTGGCAGCCCGATCTCGACGAGATCGAAAACAAGGTCAAGTACAACCCGCAGGTCGTCGCCATTGCCATCGTCAATCCCGACAATCCGACCGGCACGGTGTATCCCCGCAAGACGCTGGAGGCCATCGTCGACATTGCCCGCCGGTACGGCGTCTTCATCATTTGCGACGAGATTTACGCGCACCTCTGCTACAACGGCGCGGAGACGCTCCATCTCTCCCAGGTCCTCGGCGACGTGCCCGCCCTCGCGCTTCGCGGCATTTCCAAGGACTTCCCCTGGCCCGGCTCCCGCTGCGGCTGGATCGAGATGCTCAACCGCAATTCATCGGAGTACTTCCGCGAATATTGCGACGCGCTCGTCAAGAGCAAGATGATGGAAGTCTGCTCCACCACGCTCCCGCAACTGGCCATCCCCGCCGTCTATGGCGATCCGCGCTATGCCGCGCTCAAGACGGAGCGGTCCGCCATGTTCGAGCGCCGCTCGAACCAGGTGTTCGAATACTTCCGCGACAACGTCCCCGGCACGATCGTCCGCCCCGTCCAAGGCGCCTTCTACTTCTCGGTCGCCTTTGAGGAGGGCGTGCTCAACGATCGTCAGACCCTGCCGATCCAGGATTCCGCCGTGAAGGCGTTTGTCGAGAAGTCCGTTGAAGGCGTTGCGCTCGACAAGCGCTTCGTCCACTACATGATGGCCTCGGAAGGCATCTGCGTGACGCCCCTCACGGGCTTCCACACGACCATTCCCGGCTTCCGTCTCACGACGCTCAACCCGGACGACGCCCAGCGCGCCCATACGCTCGAACGCATTGGCGACGCCATTCGCCGTTACATTGCATCGTAGGGGATGTGCGTCAACATCGTTGCCGCTCGCCCGGGGTCAGGCGCCAAGGTTCAGCTTGATTCTCAATGGTTTACGAAACTCATGATTAGAAAAGGAACGTTCGCATGAAAGTGTTTGTCACAGGCGGGGCAGGTTTCCTCGGCATCAACCTGATTCGGTCGCTCAAGGCGCATGGCGCAGGGCAGGTCGTCTCCTACGACATTGCCGGCTTCGACTACCCCGAGAAGGAATGGGTGGAGGTCGTCCAGGGGGACATCCGGGACGCCGAAGCGCTTCGCAAGGCCATGGAGGGGTGCGACGGCGTCGTCCATTGCGCCGCCGCGCTGCCGCTCTACTCCCCCGAGGACATTCGCACGACCGACCTCGACGGCACCCGCAACGTCATGCAGGCCGCGCTCGACCTGGGCGTCGATCGCGCCGTCCAGATTTCGTCCACCGCCGTCTATGGCATCCCCGACCACCATCCGCTCGTCGAAACCGACAAGCTCGTCGGGGTCGGCCCCTACGGCGAGGCGAAGGTCGAGGCGGAGGCCGTCTGCGCCGGCTTCCGCGAGAAGGGGCTCTGCGTGCCGATCCTGCGTCCGAAGTCCTTCATCGGCCCCGAGCGCCTCGGCGTCTTCGCGCTCCTGTACGACTGGGCCCGGACCGGCCACAACTTCCCCATGATCGGCTCGGGGGACAACCGCTACCAGCTCCTCGATGTCGAGGACCTTTGCGACGCCATCTGGGCCTGCCTGACGCTCGACAAGGCGGTGGTCAACGATGTCTTCAACATCGGCGCGCGCGAGTTCACCACGATGAAGGAGGACTACCAGGCCGTGCTGGACGAGGCGGGCTTCGGCAAGCGCATCGTCGGCTTCCCGGCGGCTCCCGCCATCTGGGCGCTGCGGGCGCTCGAATGGATGAAGCTCTCGCCCCTCTACAAATGGGTCTACGAGACGGCCTGCGAAGACAGCTTCGTGAGCATCGAAAAGGCGGAGGCGGCCCTCGGGTTCAACCCCAAGTACTCCAACAAGGACGCGCTGCTGCGCAACTACGCCTGGTATCTCGGCAACGTGGACTCGTTCAAGGACCAGTCCGGCGTCTCCCACCGCGTCCCCTGGAAACAGGGCGTCCTGGGCCTGCTGAAGCTGTTCTTCTAGTCGCTAGTCGCTAGTCGCTAGTGCCGAGAGGCTCGTGAGGGCAAGAGACGCGAGACAAGACAAGAGACCCGTGGACCCACAGCTCTTTTCGTGTATTTCGCAGTTAGAAATCCCACTCGGTGAAGCCGCCACAGCCTGTAATTCGTAATTCCTTCCACGTCCATCCACCCAAGCAGGCAAACCCGGGGTCTGGGGTGGCGCCCCAGCGGAAACTCCTCTCTTCTCTCTACGCTCTTCTCACTCAAATTCGCGTTTTATGAATAAGAACACAAATCAATTCGGCGCGCTTGCTCGTGCGATGCTCGAGGTCACGCGGCCTGCGCAGTGGCTGAAGAACCTGCTGGTCTTCGCGGGGTTCTTCTTTGCGCTGGCGGACAAGCTCCAGCCCTTCGGCGTGGCAGAGTCCCTCCAGCGTTCAGTGCTTGCGTTTGCGTTGTTCTGCGCGATTTCCGGCGCGGTCTACATCATGAACGACCTTCACGACGCCGAGGCGGACCGCCTTCATCCTGAGAAGTGCAAGCGCCCCATCGCGTCCGGCAGGCTGCCGCCCAAGGTGGCCGTGGCGGAGTGCGCCGTGCTGGTGGCGGCGGCGCTGGGGCTTTCGGCGCTCCTGGGGCCGCTGTTCGCGGTCTGTCTCGCGGGGTACTTCCTGATGCAGGCCGCTTACACGCATGGACTCAAGGACGTCGTGCTGGTGGACGTTTTCATTGTCGCCATCGGCTTTGTCGCGCGCGTCTACGTCGGCACGATCGCGGCGGGCGTCGCGGCGTCCTCGTGGCTGGTGCTCTGCACGTTCATGGCGGCGCTTTTCCTGATCCTTTGCAAGCGCTACGACGAAAAGGTGGCGCTTGGGGACGATGCGGTGGCGCACCGCAAAGTGCTGGCGGACTACACGCCCGCGCTGCTGTCGCACTTGATCGCGATCGCCGCGACCTGCACGATCCTCTGCTATGCGCTCTACACGCTCGCGCCGGCGACCGTCGCGAAGTACGGCACGGAGCGCCTGGTGCTCACCGTGCCGTTTGTGGTCTTCGGCATCTTCCGCTACATGTTCCTGACGTTCTGCCGCGGCCAGGGCGGCCGCCCCGAGCGCACGCTCGTGCGCGACGCGCCGCTCGTGCTGACGATGGCGCTGTATGCCGCGGTGTATGCCGTTGTGATGCTTCTGGCCTAGAGCGGTTTAAGAAAATCCGTGTCCATATTCTATCCTCCAGCTCCAAAACGCCGAATCCTAGTTCAAATCGTGCGGCTATACTATTTCTCAAGTCGCTCTAATCCTTGAGGTTCCGAAGATCCTTGACGCGCTTGGACTTGCCTTCGAAGCGCGTCAGGGTGTTGGGCTGTTCGAGGTTGACCTTCATGTGCAGCCCCGTGACCGAGGCGATGTTGGAAATGATGCGGTCGCGGATGCCGTTGAGTTCGGAGATGGAGTCGGCCATGCCGTCGGGCCGCAGCTCGACGTGGACGGACACCTCGTCGAGCGTGGCCGGGCGGGAGACTTCGATCATGTAGTGCGGCGAGGCTTCGGGGACGGCGAGCAGCGCCGTCTCGATCTGCGAGGGGTACACGTTGACGCCGCGGATGATGAGCATGTCGTCGGTGCGGCCGGTGATGCGGTCCATGCGCACGGAGGTGCGCCCGCAGGGGCAGGGCTCGGAATGGAGCCGGGAGATGTCGCGGGTGCGGTAGCGCAGCAGCGGGAAGGCTTCCTTGTTGAGCGTGGTGAAGACGAGCTCGCCCTCTTCGCCTTCGGCGACGGGTTCGAGCGTTTCGGGATCGACGCATTCGACGATGAAGTGGTCTTCGGCGATGTGCATGCCGTTGCGGTAGGCGCATTCGCCGGCGACGCCGGGTCCCTGGACTTCGCTGAGGCCGTAGTTGTTCTCGACGTAGATGCCGAGGCCTTCCTCCATGCGGCGGCGCATGTTCTCGGTCCACGGCTCCGAGCCGAGGAACATGCCCTTGAGGTTGAGCGAGGCGCGGTCGATCGAGCCGGACTGGATGCCGTCGGCCAGATGCAGGGCGTAGGAGGGGGTGCAGATCAGGTAGTCGGGCTGCATGTCCTGGAGCAGCACGAGCTGGCGAGCGGTGTTGCCGCTGGAGGCCGGGAGGACGGCGGCGCCGACGCGCTCGATGCCCTGGTGGAGGCCGAAGCCGCCGGTGAAGAGGCCGTAGCCGAAGGAGACCTGGCACGTCATGCTGGCGCGCAGGCCGCCCGAGTAGAGGAAGCGGGCGCAGAGGTCGGCCCAGTGGTTCATGTCGGACGCCGAGTAGGCGACGAACGTGGGCTTGCCGGTGGAGCCGGAGGAGCCGTGGAAGCGCGCGACTTCACGCCGCGGGATGGCGAGGTAGCCCAGCGGGTAGTTGTTGCGCAGGTCGGCCTTCGTCGTGAAGGGGAGGCGGCGGATGTCGTCGAGCGTCTTGATGTCGTCGGGCTTGACGCCCGCCTCGTCGAACGCCTTCGCATAGGCGGGGACGCTGGCATGGACGCGGGCGACGAGGGAGCGGAGCTTCTGGAGCTGGAGGGCGCGAAGCTCGTCGCGCGGCATGCATTCCTCCTCCTTTTGCCAGAAGGCGTTTTCGATGAGGGGTTTCGTGTTCATTGGGGCATGGATTCCTAGTTGCTGCAAGCGGCTGCGCCGGCCTGCTCGAAGATGTCGATGTCGCCCAGTGCGTTGCGTCCGGCGGCCTTGAGGGCCTCGATCGCCTTGTCCGGATCGTCGAAGCGGAAGACGAGCACGGCGCGATCGCTCTTGTGGAAGGTGAAGGCATAGACGTACTCGATGTTGACGCCGGCGTCGCCGATGATCTCCAGGATGTCGTACATGCCGCCCGGACGGTCTTCGACTTCGACGGCGACGACCTCGCGGATTTGGACGAGGTAGCCGGCCTCCTCAAGCTTCTGGGCGGCGAGCTTCCATTCCTTGACGATGAGCCGGAGGATGCCGAACTGCTGCGTGTCGGCCAAGGAGAGGGTGATGATGTTGACCCCGTTGTCGGCAAGGGTTTTGCAAATGCCACTGAGGTGGCCTGGCTTGTTTTGCAGAAAGACGGCGAGTTGTTGTATTTTCATGGAGCCTCCGGGGAATTGAAGTGAAGGGTTGAAAGGGGTTGGGGATTAGGGGTTGGAATGGGAACTTGGAACTTGAAATTTGGCTGTGACGGCTTCGCCGAGTGGGGAATGGCCGCGGAAAACAAAAAGAAGGCGGGCAGGCGTGGGGGGCGTGGTGTGGCGGTGCTTTGTGGCTGTGATGAAAGGTCGAGGGTGTGGCCGATGGGGAAGACTTCGATAGTCCATGGACCATGGTCCTGAATCGGGGACGAATGAGCAGGGGGACAAGTGTGAGGGCGAAGCGCGCTTGAGCATCGAGCATTGGCGGGAACCGTTTGCCCAACGTGCGGCAGTACATGGATAAGTTAAAGGAAAATGAGGGTGCAAGGCAAGGAAAATCGCGGAGCAATCGGCCAGGGGCTTTTCTTGTTTCCCTTGTTGCGGAATTGTGCTGAACTAAGGTAGAATGTTTGCAGGTTCAACAACTTAGGCAAGAAAGGCGGAATCCATGATCCTGAAACGCGTGGCAAAACCAACATTGACCCCATTTGAATTGAACATCGGAAGCGTGATCGCTTTCGAGCTCCCTTGCGGCCGCGAATGGGAGATGGAGCTTGTGAACGTGTCTTCGGAAGTCACCGCGCGCGGCTTCGATCGGTACTCGGATGCCGGCCATGCTTCGGGGGACATCACCGCGTATGCCTTCGAGGCGGAGGTGCGCGTGAACGGACGCCCCATGACGATGCGTCGAGAGGTCGGAACACAGGCGAGTTTTTATGATCCGCGGGAGGTTGACGGCGTGCGCATCTGGTTCGACGCGGCGGCCTGCACGTTCAAGGGCTACGGCGGCTTCATGGAAGAGAAGGACTGGCGCGGGAGGGCGCTCTGCAAGCCGGCGTTGCAGACCCGTTGGGCGGTGCAGGCCGTCGGCATGGAAATCTGCCCCGAGCCCTTGCACGACTGGTACCCGAACCCCTCGGGAACGATTGACATCCGCAACTGCTACACCGGCGAGGACTGCTGGATGGGGCCCTACAACGGCGGCGCGGCGCATGGCGGGCTCGACATCAACATGCCGAAAGGCACCGTGCTCACGGCGCCGATTTCATTCAACGACCATTACTTGCACAACAGCGTCAAGTCGGGCTTCAACAACAACCGCTGGATGGGGATTCGGCATTGGGCCGATGGTTCGACGTGGGAGTTGATGACGTCGCACTTGATCGACATGCTCGCGCCGGAATGCACGCTTCTGCCGCGCGGAACGCCGTACGCCACAACGGCCGGCACCCATGTGGGCTTTCACGAGCACACGCATTTCGGCTGGCGCGTCATTGAGCAGGGCGGGGCGTATTTCCTTGATCCCTGGATCTTCATGCGCGAAATCTGGGCGCAGCGGAAGTTTTTGGGGGATGCCCCAAAAACAGGGGTTGGCGGCTAGAGGTTGGGGCGAGAGACACGGAAGGGGACGGCGTTGCCCTCGTGTTTTTTTCTTGTCACATATTCGAATATGTGACTTTGGGGAGTCCTTCTTTGACCGCGAGATCCGCCAAGGCCTGGGCCTTGTCCTGTAGCTCTTCCATCATTGCCCCTATTTTGTTGTCGCTTTGATTTCGAGCGCGCGGAAGCCTGCGAGGCCGCGTTCGATTGTGAAGCCGACGCCGCCGCAACCGAATGCGGCATCGTGAACCGCGAGCGTCGGGCCTCCTTCGACGGCGGCGCGGATTTCGTTGTCGCGAGCCGAAACGTCGAGCTGATGCAGGCGGTTCTCTTCGGCCGCGAACGGGGTTTCGGCGAGCAGGGTTTCGCCGTAGTGATTGCGGATGATCTGCAGCGTCGTCTTCGTGAACACGACGGCGTAGTGCCGTCGCATGCCCTGGTAGCGCAACAGCACGCCGGCGCGTGCGGCGGCGTGGATCTGGAAGCCGCATCTCATCGTGCAGTCGCGCCACTGGCGCCCGCCGGTGACGAGCATCCCCTGGCCTTCGTTTTTGCCAAAGTACATCAGTTCGTGGGGGTCGGAAGAAAATCGACCGCGCACGAGGTCGAGATTGGAAATCCAGCCTGGAATGTGGCGCGGCCCCTGGTGGGGGATGCTGTTGGCGTATTCGAGCCGGACCGTGCCGCCGAAATCGACGAAGTTGATTCGCACGTCGCCGCTGCACGGTTCGTCGGCTTCGATTTCGAAGCCGAAGGCCAGCAGCGGCGACGGTCCCGTGACGATTTGCCACGCGAGTGTTGCGTCGTCGTCGGCTTGCAAGGGTTGTGGTTCGGATCGGATGATGCCGCCGACCACGTCCCGGGCAAAGAGGCGCAACGTTGCCGGGGCTGACGTTGACACGCAGGCGATGTGGGTGCGCACGGTCATGCCGTTGCAGAGCCGGGGCGTCGCCAGCAGGCTGTATCCCGCCGTGTTGCCAGATTCAAATAGGATCGGCGTTTCGATCCGCGCGGGTTGGTTCGCGTCTGCGCTGAAGCGGAAGCTCAGGCAACGTTCGCCCGAAAAGTTTTGGGGCGCCGACGCGTTGACGGCGGCGGAACCCGGCGTCGCCAGGTAGCCATGAACGGCGCCCGGCATTTCAAAATGATGGAGCGCGCCGCCTTTGGGCGGCGGCAGCGCGGGCATGCCCATCACGCGGCGGCCGATGGCCGCGATGCCCATCGCCTGGCGGAGCACGTCGGTTATGGTGTCGGTGCCATCGGCCGTCGGGAGCAGGATGCGGTCGGCGAACGGCGTGCGGAAGTCGTAGCGGTCGCCCAGGCGGTCGAGGCCGGCGACGAGCGCCGAGACGGAGCCGACGTTCGCGGCATTGCAGTCGGTATCCCATCCTGCCGTGCAGATGATCCGCATGGCTTCGAAGAAGTCCCTCTGCGCGCAGGCCCAGGCCATGACCATGATGGCGTGGTTGGGGACGACGTGGCAGTTGCCGCCGTAGCGGTGGTAGCCGTAGCGTTCGTCGATGCGGTCGTATGTCTTGCGCCAGTCGCCGTCTTCCTTCGCCCACGCGCGCACGTCGCGGTGGACTTGCGCGATCAGCGATTGTTCCGGGATGAAGGCGACGGCGGCGTCGAGGAGGCGGTTCATGTCCTTTTCGACGAAGGCGAGGCTGACCATGGCGGCGACGACCTGGGCGGCATGGACGGCTTCGCCGTCGTGGGAGACCCGCGCGGCTTTGCCGGCGAGGTCGACGGCGAGGTCGGGCCGCCCCGGCGCGACCATGCCGAAGGCGTCGATGAAGATCTGCGCGCCGATTTGCTCCGAGACTTCGCGCCCGTTGAGCGCCATTGATCCGGATTCGGGCGCCTCGACCCCGTGCTTGAGATTCAGGAAGGCCGTGTGTTCGGTGGAGTGGGAGACGCCGCCCCACCAGAAGATGGTCTGCCCTTCGAGGACGTAGTTGAGCCAGTTTTCACCGAAGAGACGTTCGGGGGTGTCGGCATAGAGGCCTGAATCGGCGAGAATCTTGACAAAGGTGAACGTGCCCGTGATGTCGTCGTCCGCCACGACGAGCGGCACGTTTCGGTCTTCGTGGACGTAGCGGTCGATCGACCCCCACTTTGCTTCAATGTCTTTTTTCCACCATCCTTCGAACGGTCGTCCCAGATAGACGCCGATGACCTTGCCCGTCAGGGCCGTGTAGACCTGTTTCTCGTATTCTGGAACCATCGTCGCCTCTCTTTTGGTGGCCGATCTTGTGTGTGGGTGGTGGATTTATCAATATGCCGCGCCTTTGTGGCGCGGCGGGTGCTTGGCTACAGCGTCAGGCCGAACTGGGCGTAGGCGTCGGCCATTTCGTCCGGTGTCAAGGTCGAGACCCTGACACCCGCCGATGAGAATTCCTTGTACACGTTGCCGTCGAGTGTGAATCGTCCTTCGGCCGTCTTCAGCGAAAACATCTCTCGCTTGTTGAAGGGGGAGGCGGGATGCTTTTCGCAGTAGAAGTTGAGCGCGATGAAGTCCGCGGTCAGCTGGGGCTCTTCGGTGAAGGAGTAGAAGTCGCGCCAGGTGCCCTTGTGGAAGTCCATGAGCACCCAGCCGAGGAAGGGGTCTTTGCGGAAGCGGTAGTTCTCTCCGAACTGGGGTTGCTCCACGTTTTCCACCAGCTTCAGCGGCTCGCGCTGGCATCGTTCTCCAATGCCTGCGTCGAGCAGCCAGAGGCCATCGGGCGCTTCGACAAGCAGCACCCGGTGGCGCCGCATGGGGATGGCTTCTTCGCCTCGCAGGTACCGGGCCGCGAGGTGGGCGACCTTGTAGCCGAGCGCGTCGAGCAAGTTGCCGAGGCTGCCGTTGAGCTCGAAGCAGAGCCCGCCTTGCCGCCGCACGACGATCTTGTCGAACAAGGCGCCGGGTTCAAGGGACGTCGGCACGCCTCGGATCATGTCCAGGTTTTCGTAGGGCACGGTTGTGCAGTGGGCGTACTGGATTTTGCGCAGGAGCTCGGAATCCAAGACAACGTCCTTGGGCCATTCCAGTCCAATCCGTTCGAAGTAGGTTTCGGCATTCATGTGTCAATCCTTTTGATTCCCTTAACTCCCCGCCAGCCGGCAGCCAGCGCGCTTCCTTCGTGTGAATTGCGCCCATTATGGCACAGTGGAGACGAGCGAAGCAAGCGAAACGGGCGCAGGGCGCACTTGCGGGGTGTGGCTCAACATCGTTGCCACACACCAAGGGTGCGGGCGAGTGGGCAAAGGGGGCACGGGTTTTCCAACCCGTGGGGGGCGAACACAGACAGGTGTGTCCGTGCCCCTGTGGCTTGGCGAAACGCGGCGGGGACGCCGCGTCCACGATTGCGCCTTTCGCACGGGAAAACAGTTTTTTTTTCGACGGGCATGTGGTATGATGTTTCGCGTTGGCATTGGCATTGACAACCGCGCGCGTGCTCGCCAGCCAGCGGGCGGCGCGTTGCATGGGCTGCTGGCTGGCAACAACGGCTGACGAAAGGTCTCGCAATGAACAAGATGTTTTCTGGTGGCTTGATTGCCTTGGTCGCGTTCGCCGCAATGGCGGCGACGGAAGTCGGTTCATATACATGGACGGGCGGAATCCAGGTTGTTTCAACCGACACGCATGTCACAAACCTTGTTGTGAACGGCGCAACGACGGTGCTCGTCGAAAAGAACGCGACGCTGACGGTCGACATGCTCAAGGGTGGCGGCGAATTGACGAAAAAGGGCAATGGCGCTCTCGTGGTCAAGGACATCGATCCCGTCTACGCGAATTCGGGGCTCAACATCGTCAAGGGGGCGTTCAAGCTCGGCATCCTTGGCGGCGGCGTCCAGATCCCGGACCACGACGCCTGGTACCACGTCGACGCCATGGTGACGAGCAAGCTCCACGACGGCGACGGCGGCGTCCCCGGTTGTCGCTATTGGGAGAACGTCAAAGGCGGCGGCATTTCATCGTATAGCGCTGGTGGTGTTCGACCGACGCTCACGCATGCGTTTCTCGGCGGCAGGCCGGTCGTGGATTTCGGCCCGTTCACAACGGTGCAGTCGGAAGGATCCTGCTTCGCATGGAACACCTCCGATCAAAGGATTCGAGACGTGCTGATCGTCGCTTCAGACACGGAGGACGTCATTGCCGATGGTCTTGATGGACAATGGTTCCTGGGCGACCATTCCGGAAGCAGCGCGTTCTATCGCGGAACCCAGCGCGCGCTTCATCGGCGCGCCCCGAATCTCACGGCCGGGAACAAGGCGATCTACGACGGCGCCTTTGAAATCGACGGCGTGGCCGCCACACGCGACAGCGTGATGCCGGCCGGATTCCACGTCGTCCGCTACCGCGCGGTGGAAACAACGGACCCTTCGCAAATAATCAAGGCTTCGCACTGGGGGTATCATGAACATGGTCCGGACAAGGGCTATGGGGGCATTCGCATTGCGGAGGCGCTCGTCTTCACGAATTTCCTGGATGCGGCCGATGCGGCCGACATCACGGAGAAGCTGATGTCCAAGTGGCTGGACGGCCCCACGGCGAAGACGGTTGGCACGTTGAAGATCTCCGGCGACGCCGAGATCGAAATCCGCGAGGGCGATTTGCTGACGGTCGGCACGCTGACGGTCGACGGCGAACTCCGAAAGACCGGCCCCGGTTCGCTCCATGCGAACGTGCTCGCCAATTCGGTCGGCAATGTGAAGACGGAGGCGGGGGCGTTCACCTGCGGCTCCGCATCGGCGGCGGTCGGCGATGTCGGAAATTCGTTCGACGTCCCGGCGAACAGCGTGGTCGCCGCGTCTCGCGTCCATGCCGAAGGCACGTTCACCAAGACCGGCGACGGCACGCTCAACGCCATCGTGCTCGCGGGCGGCGTCACGAACATCGCCGTCGAAGGCGGCACCTTCAAGGTCCTCGCGGACGACGGCGCGCTTCCGACGGGTTCTCGCTACCACGTC
Source organism: Kiritimatiellia bacterium (assembly GCA_050942875.1). GTDB lineage: Bacteria > Verrucomicrobiota > Kiritimatiellia > RFP12 > UBA3636 > JAAZAI01. Next base: position 7,494 of record JBMNOD010000027.1, on the reverse strand, counting down.
GACGCGACAATCGAGGCAAAACTCTATCTGTCGGATCATGGACTTTCCCACGGTAGAATCTATTCGCAATATTGGGAGGGCGTTTCCGGGGGGTCGAGTTTCAACGCCCGCTCCAATTGGCCGTGGATTCGCCGCGATCTTCTGGGCGGGCGCAACTGCGTGGACTTCGGCTCGTATTACTGCGCCAACACGACGCCGGACGGCTACGGCGCCGGATTTAACTGGAACGATGCCGCGAAGACAGTGGATGCCAAAGGCGTGTTCGTCATCTTTGCAGACAGCGACGACGTGCGCGAGTCCGATGCGCTGGCGGGACAGAACATCGTCGGGTGCTATGACCATGGATCGTTCAATCGCGGCCCGGATCACGCGCTGCTCGATGGTTCCGTCAGTCACGAGCGGCTCGACGAGCTGAGGACCAATGGCGTCTGCGAAATCAACGGCGTCAGGACGTCCTGCTCGACGATTCTGCCAAAGGGGTTCCATCTGGTCCACATGAGGCTGAATGCAGGTTCGTCCAAGGCGCTTTGCGCCCAGAGCTGGGGCCATGGCCGTTACAGCACAAGTCAGAACGACGCCTATTACGGCGGCATGAAGATGGCGGAAGGCGCGATCTACACGACCGATCTCACGGATGCCCAGGTCGCCTCCGCGACAAAGTACTTCCTCAACAAGTGGTTCAAGCAGATCAGGAGCGGGGAGTACGCATTCGGCACGCTGACGGTTGCGAACGGCGCCACGCTCGACCTTGACGGACGCACGGTCGCGGCGACCGGCCTGGACGGATCGGGCACCATTGCGGCGGCGGGCATCAACCTTGCCGACAACGCGACGATCGCCGTTGATGTGGATGCGGACGGCGCACACAAGATGACGGCGACCGGGACCGTGGCGCTGCCCGCCGTCTGCACGGTGGGCTTCAATGGCACGCCGCCCGGGACCGTCGCGGACTATGTTGTCCTTGACAGCGCCGGATTGACCGGTTCCGTCGCCGATTGGATTGTCGATCAGTCCAATCTCCCCGCGAACCGCACGGCGCGCGTCCGGGTGGTTGACAACAAGGTGGTCGTGTCGATCCTGGCTCCGGGGGTTTTGGTCGTCATCAAGTAGCGCGTCCAAAATGAAGCTGTCCTGCACGGTGGGGAAAGTCATGATGTCCGTCGCATCGTATTCGGCATTGGCGAACCCGCTCGTCCCCGTTGCGCCTTTCGGCGTGTTCACCGAGAAGGAGCGGCTTGGCTTTGACTGCGGTGCGGGGGCGGAACGCCCGTACCGCATCATGGACTGGCGGGGCAACGAAGTCGCCGCAGGCACGTGCGGCTCGAACGGTTGCCTGACGGTCGAGGACTGCGGCGCCGGGTATTACTCCCTTGAAGTCGCGGACGGCGGGCGGGCGGACGTCGTGTCGTTTGTCGTTGTTCGCCCGCCGACGCGTCTCGGCACGGAGCGGTTCTTCGGCGCCGATTCGGCGCAGAGCTGGACCGAGCGGACGCGCCTGCGCTGTCCGTGGCACGACGGCGACATGCATCGGGCGCTCTCGGAGACGGCCGGGAAAATGGGCCTTTCGCACATGCGCGACAGATTGAGCCGTGAAGCGGTGGAGCCGGAACGCGGTGTCCGCACGTTCGGGATCGAGACATTCAGGAGCGCGGGGCTGCTGGCTTCAAACGGGGTGGAAACCTGCACGGCCATCTGCGGCACGCCGCGATGGGCGGATCCGATTCAATCCCTTCCGCGCGACTTGGCCGCCTACTACGACTTCTGCCGGGCGACATCCGAGGCTTTCAAGGGACGCACGGCGAACTGGGAGGTCTTCAACGAACAGGACGCCTGCGGCGCGCCCGAACCCGTCTGGGACTACGCGGCGGCGCAGAAGGCCGCGTACCTGGGCCTGAAGGCGGGAAATCCCGCATGCACGGTGCTCCCCGGCGCGGTGTGCTTGAATCGGCGCGGCGTTTACGACGAGGGCATGTACGCGAATGATCTCGCCTACTACGGAGATGTCTTCAATCTTCACATCTACTTGGCGCCGGCGGCGTTCCCCGATGCGCTTTCCGATTTGCGCGCCTTCATGGCGAAGGCCGGCATTGGAGACCGCGAGGTGTGGATCACGGAAAACGGCATGGATCTCGAAGGCTCGGCCACGGAGCCGTCCGCTGTGCGTGGCGTCTTGCAGCATTCGTGGGCGCAGGAACTGCTGCAAGCGGAGTACTATCCCAAGTCGCAGATGGCGATGATGATGGGCGGCGTTTCACGCAGCTGCTTTTTCTTCTTCGGGTCGTTTCATGAGCGGAGCGGCGCGAAGGACTGGGGGACGTTTCGGCGTGATGGCACGGTCAAGCCCGTTTGCGCGGCGATGGCAACGGCTGCGCAGGAACTTGGAGACGCAACGCTTCTGGGTGAAGTCGATCTGGGCGCGAAATTGCGCGGCTACCTCTTCGAGCATCATGACGGCACGAAAACGCTGGCGTTCTGGAGCGCCTCGCCGGTCGACACCGGCAAGGGCTGGCCGCTTGACGGAAACGACCATGTGCAGACGTTCGACCTGGATGTCGCCGATGGAGGTTGTCGCCTGTCGGATTTGTGCGGGACGACGAAATCGGTGGTTGTCGAGGCGGGGCGGCCGCTTTCGCTGACGGCGACACGCTATCCGTCCTATCTGCATGGCCGGTTTGACATGCCCATCGCGAAGGCCGCGCAAAAGAAGGGAACGCGCGGCGCGACGGTGGCGGCGGACGACACGGATCTTTCGATCGTCTTCCGTGTGGATCTTGATCCGGACGACTTCAGGATCACGCGGGGAAAGACGATGGCTGAACTGAAGGTCTCCGAGGGACGTCTGACCGTGCAGGCGTGGAACTTGTCGGATACAGCCAAGACAGGCATGATAGCCGCCGCAGGCTGCAGGCTGCGGGGAATTCCCGAGCGTGTCGTTCTGCCTCCGTTCGGAAAGATGGAGTTCCCGGCCACCTTGTCGGTTCCCGAAGGAATCGGCGAGACGAAACTGCTGTTGTCGGGTGCATTCAATGGATGCGGCACGACGGCGCTCGTCATGCCGGTCGTTTGTTTGGACGAATCTTTTCTTGCCAGGTGCAATGTGAAGGAACTGGCCGCCTCGCGCAAGCCGTCGATGTGGAAGCGAAACGATTCGGCCGCGCGCTGCTCGTGCGAGTGGGATGAAAACGAACAAGCCATCCGGTTCCACTACGAGTGGGACGATCCAAGGGCGGACCGATGGTTTTATCCGCTGTGCCAGTTGGATCTGCCGGAAGAGTCGCTGGACGACGCCCTCATGCTTGAATTCGAAGTGAAGTCCGCGCAGGACAAGGTCGAAAACGACTACCACGTCTCGAATCTGATGCTCGGCACGTTCATTGGCTATGCGCCGCCGATGCTCGGATGGGAGATCCGCCGGATTCCCGTTTCAGGCATCAAGCCCGACGCGACGGAATTCGGCCTTGGAGCCAATCCGCGTGGCATGAAGGTGGATTATTGGATTCGCAACCTCCGGTTGATCAAGAAAGGGGCAAAAGATGGAAAATGAGCGTCTCGGAACAGACAAATTGAATGTTGTGGCGAGCAACCTGCTTCCACGGGTGGCGGTGATTGGAGAATCGGCCGCCGTTAGCGAGGAGGTGCGCCGTGCGAGGGAAGTCTGGCGCATGTCCTTGGGGCTCGTTTGCGATGAGTGCGATGTTTACGAGGCGGCCGAGCAGGCCGTCGCGGCGGACAAGCGCTATCGCATGTATGTTTTCTGGCTCGGAAAAGTGAAACGCACGGAGGATGCCGACCTCGCGTTTCGTGCGCATGTCGCCTGCATTCGTGCGCATGATCCGCATGCCAACGTCACGTTGGTCGTGCAGGACTCGGGCTGGAGAAAGGCCGCACGGGAACTCAGCGTCATCTTCAGCGACGCGAGGGACATCCGTTTGATTACGGGCGAACTCCGTGTGGCGTACGAGCGGGGATGGGGTGTGGACTGGAGCGTCGTCCGCGCACATGAGAAGGTCGTGTCGCCCCGAACGCAACGCCTGCACGACGCGAAATGGGGCGTCTTCAACCATTTTCTCGGGCACGACTGCAAGACGGCGGCGGAATGGAATGCCAAGGTCGCGCGTTTTGACGTCGGGCGCGTGGCCGACCAGCTTGAGGCCTGCGGCGCGACGTTTTACTTTCTGACCGTGATGCAGGGCAATCGCTGGATGTGCGCACCGAGCGCGACATACGATTCGATTGCAGGAACCAAGCCCGGAGAGGCATGTTCGGTGCGCGATTTGCCATTGGAGCTTTCCGCCGAGCTCGAGAAGCGTGGCATGGACCTTTATCTCTACTTCACTGGCGACGGTCCTTGCCGGGATCCGGAGATCGGGTCGCGCTTTGGATTTGCCATCGACCCCGACCACCTTTACGCCGAGGTGACGGAGGCCTTCGTGCGCAAGTGGTCGTCCGTGTTGGGGGATCTTGCCCGGCGATACGGCAACAAGGTCAAAGGGTGGTGGCTGGACGGTTGCTATGACGACATGCTCGGTTATACGGACGAGCTGCTCGGGCTGTATGGCGAAGCTGTTCGTGCAGGCAACCCCGCCGCGCTGGTGTCGATGAACAATGGCGTCTTTCCGTATTTCCGCAAACATTGGTCCGGAGAGGATTTCACGGCAGGTGAGTTCAACGACTTCCATTGCGTCCCGGAAAAACGTTTCATCGAAGGCGCCCAGGCGTTTGTCCTTGCGCCGCTCGGTGCCTGGCGCGGTGATTATTGTGGGTGGGCATCGTCCGGTTGCAAGCGATCGGCCGACTATGTGGCGCAGTATGTGCAGCTTGTCAACGCCAATGGCGGTGTCGTCTGCATTGATGTGAAAGTGTCGCCGGACGGCGCATGGGAACCGGATCAGATGGAGGTGCTCAAGGCCGTCGGGCGTGCGACGGGCACGCTGAAGTGATTCCCCCGCCCCCTGGGGCCCCCTACTTGTCGTCGAGCGCGGCGACGCCGGGAAGGGCCTTGCCTTCGAGGAACTCGAGGGAGGCGCCGCCGCCGGTGGAGATGTGGCTCATCCGATCGGCGAGACCGGACTTCATCACGGCGCTGACGGAGTCGCCGCCGCCGATGATCGAGGTGCCGCCCGCCGCCTTGACCTTGGCCACGGCTTCGCAAACGCCCATCGTGCCCTTGGCGAAGGCCGCCATCTCAAAGCAGCCCATCGGGCCGTTCCAGACGACCGTCTTGGCGCCCTGGATCGCGTCGGCGTAGCGCTTCGTGGTCTCGGGGCCGATGTCGAGCGCCATCCAGCCGGCGCCGATGTCGTTGCCGACGATCTTCGTGTCGGCCGCCGCGTCGAACTTGTCCGCCGCCACGTTGTCCACGGGCAGGAGGAACTTCACGCCGCGCGCTTCCGCGTCGGCGATCATCTTGCGGGCGTAGTCGAGCTGGTCGAGTTCGCAGAGGGAGTCGCCCACGTCGTGGCCCTGCGCCTTGAGGAAGGTGTAGGCCATGCCGCCGCCGATGATCAGCGTGTCGACCTTCGTCAGCAGGTTCTGCACGACGGCCAGCTTGTCGGAGACCTTCGCGCCGCCGAGGATGGCGACGAACGGACGGGCGGGATTCTCGACGGCGTCGCCAAGGTATTCCAGCTCCTTCTCCATCAGCAGGCCGGCGACGCAGGCGCCGCCCTTGGCCTTCATGGGCTTGCAGATCGCGGCGGTGGAGGCGTGGTCGCGGTGGGCCGTGCCGAACGCGTCGTTGACGTAGAGGTCGCCATAGGAGGCGAGCTTCGCGGCCATGGCGGCCTTGGCGGCCTTGAGCGCATCCTTGCGAGCCTTGAAATCTTCGTCGGATTCGCCGTCCTCCTGCTTGGCCTTGGCCTGCTCTTCCTTGTAGTAGCGGGTGTTCTCGAGCATCAGCACGTCGCCCGGCTTGAGCGCGGCCACGGCGTCGTCGGCGGCGAGGCAGTCGTCGGCGAAGGCCACGGGCTTGCCGAGGAGCTTGCCGAGGAGTTCGGCAACGGGCTTGAGGGTCGTGTCGCCCGTGATGCCCTTCTCGTCCGGACGGCCGAGATGCGACATGAGCACGAGGCCGGCGCCCTTGTCGAGGACGGCGCGGATCGTGGGAAGCGCGGAGGTGACGCGGGTGTCGTCGGTGATGACGCCGTTCTTGACGGGGACGTTGAAGTCGACGCGCATGACGACGCGCTTGCCTTGGAATTCGATGTCGCGGATGGTCTTCTTGTTCATGGTTGAAACCTTCTTTCGGGGTTGAAAATTAATCTGTTTAGCTTATCATATCGCGCCAGTGGAAGTACAATCGAAAAATGGCTATGATAAACGGCGATTGAATCGAAACACCGCCTTTTGAGGAGAAACAGATGAAACGAATGCAGCACGCCGTGCTGGCAACGACCTTGACCTTGTTCTGTGCGACGGCAATTGCAAAGGACACGACGACGAGCTTTGTGGAATTCGAAAGACGCGCCGAGCAAGGGGAGCGACTGACGGTTGCCTTCTTTGGCGCTTCGCTGACGTGGGGTGCAAACGCGTCCGATCCGCTCAAGACGTCGTATCGTGCGTACGTGTCGAAAAAGCTGGAAGCCCGGGAAAAAGCTGGAAGCCCGGTATCCGGAAGCCCGCTTCACGTTCATCGACGGCGCGATCGGAGGCACGGGCTCGGATCTTGGCGTGTTCCGTTTGCAGCGCGACTGCCTGGCCTACAAGCCCGACCTTGTGTTCCTGGATTTTTCGGCCAATGACAACGTCCACAAACCGCAACCTGAACGCTTGGCCGCGTATGAATCCCTCGTGCGGCGACTCGTCACGGAAGGCCGATGTCCGGTGGTGATCGCCGTCTTTCCCTTCAAATGGGACGTTGCTCTCGGAACGGCCGACAACATGCCCGGGCGGATTGCGCATCGCAAGACTTTTTTGGAGACGACTTTTTTGGGGACAGACCCCAAAAACCTATTGGGGACAGACCCCAAAAACCCTGGGGACAGACCCCAAAAACCTACAAACCTACAAGGTTGCGAAAAACTTCGCGACTTCCTCTCAGCGCATTGAAAATAAAACCAGCAGCAGTCCTGCAATAGGGCCGATGCGGCCCCTCCGCATCTTTTGGGTCTGTCCACTCGCACCAAAACCCAGCGAGGCAAGATGAAAACTCCGATGACTTTCAAAAAACAACGCAGGGCTTAAGGTGTTGGGATTGGAATTTCAAGGTGGTTTAATCAGAGCCAGAGTGTTTTAAAGGGGTTCAGACGTAAATTTGACCAACAGAAGATGGAGCCCACGTCTGTGGTCTCTGTTCTTGGACATCAGCCGGCTGGCTTTTCGATCTTCCAGCTAGAGCGGTTTGAAGTTTTGAGCTAGACGATGTGGCATTTGGACACGCTCAGCTCACCGCCGCCGCGCAACGGGCGTGCCGTGTAGAGATCCAAGTCATCACATCCGGCACATTTCCGTTTGGTGTCCTTCCCCGCCGCAAGGCGCTTGACGATCTCCATCACA
>JBMNOD010000110.1:0-9247 GCA_050942875.1 Kiritimatiellia bacterium | reverse complement strand
GCCTGTGCTTGAGGTGGTTGCCGAGCCTGCGGTCGTCGAGGTCGCTGTCGAGCCTGCGGTTGTGGAAGCTGTCGCCGAGCCTGTGCTTGAGGTGGTTGCCGAGCCCGCGGTCGTCGAGGTCGCTGTCGAGCCTGTGGTTGTGGAAGCTGTCGCCGAGCCTGTGCTTGAGGTGGTTGCCGAGCCTGCGGTCGTCGAGGTTGCCGCCGAACCCGCCGCCGAGGTGGTTGCCGAGCCTGCGGTTGTCGAAGTCGCTGCGGAGCCTGCCGTCGAGGAGGTCGAGGATGCAGCCTCTGAAATCGCGACTGAAGTGGCTTCTGCTTCTGATGCCAGCATTGAAAAGACGGTTTCGGAACTAGCCGTTCTCGAGAAGTCCCGTCGTCTCTTGTTCGAGAACCATGCGCGCGACTGTGTGGAACAGGGTGTTGCCGCTTTTCAGGTTGGCAATTGGACGCGTGCCGCCGAGAAGTTCAAGGAGGCGATCAAGTTCCTGCCGGAGCGGGACGCCACGTTGCAGACCCGTCGCGATGCCGAGCGCAAACTCGCCGAAACCTACTATCGCATGGCTCAGGAACAGAAGGCCAACAACAATTTCGACGATGCCGAGAAGTCGGCCAATGAATCGAAGCGCATGGGGCATCCCAAGGCAGAGAAGCTTCTGGTCGAGATCAAGGAGCTCAGGGACAATCCGCCTCCGACGCCGCCCCCTCCCCGCGAGAAGCGCTGGGTGCAGCCTGAATACAAGCAGGGTCGCGCGGAAATTGCCGAGCAAATGAAGATTGCCCGCGAATACTACGGCACGGGCGAGTATTCGAAATGCCGTGAAACGGTCGAACTGCTGCTCAAGAAGTATCCCTGGGAGAGAGACGCCGTCGACATGCTCCGCAAGGTGAGCATCGCCGAGCACAAGTATGTCGACAACGAGCGGATCTCCTCCCGCGAGCAGATGATCAAGGACGTCACCGAAGCCTGGAGCCCCCGCACGTATGGGCGTGATTTCTCCTCGGTTGATGTCAGGATCGACGGTCCAGGCCCCGACGATCCCCTTGTCACGACTGACGAGATGAAGATCATCGAAAAGATGAAGAGCATTACGATCCCCGAGATCGACTTCCGCCAGGCCAACATCACCGACATCGTGAACTTCCTCACCGAGGCTTCTCGCGAGTTCGACAAGCAGGATCTCCCCCCGGAGCAGCGCGGCATCAACATTGTGCTGAAGCTCGACGCTCCCGCTGCTGCGGTGGAAGAGGCGGCCCCTGCCAACATTTGGGATGCACCGGCCTTGTCGGCTCCTGCCGCTGTTGGTGGCGTTCCTTTGATCACGATCAACACGCGCTACGTCACCCTGCTTGGCGCCCTTGACATGATCATGGAGCTGGCGAACCTCAAGTATCGCGTTCGCGACAATGTCGTGCTCATCATGCCCGAGGACTACCCCGAAGGCAAGCTCATCCACCGCATGTACAACGTTCTGCCCTCCATTGTCGAGCGTCAGATGATGCTGCCGGGCAGCGACGATGGCGGCATGGGCGATCCGTTTGGCGGAATCCCTGCGGGAAGCACGACCCAGACGAATCCCGATTGGAAGAAGTTCTTTGGCGAACTCGGCGTTGATTGGCCGCAAGGCTCCACGTGTCAGCACATGCCGCAGATCGGCAAGCTCGTCGTGCTCAACACGTCGCAGAACCTGGCTCGCCTCGAATCCGTGCTTGCCGTGCTCAACGTCACGCCCAAGCAGATCGAAATTGAAGTCCGCTTCGTCGAAGTCATGCAGTCCGATCTGGACTCGCTTGGCCTGGAATGGATTCTCAACGACGACTGGGAGATCGCCGAGATGAAGGCGGACGCCGGACTTCCCCCCGCCTCCCGCCGCCGCTTCAGCATGCAGAAGGGCTCTGTGAACAGCGGGTTCAACTACCTGAACAACAATGCCCGCCAGGAAGTCAATGACGGAGCTCCCGTGATGGACAACGTCGCGACGTTCACCTCGATCCTGACGAACCCCGAGCTGACTCTTGTGCTCCACATGCTTTCCAACCGGCAGAACACCGATCTGCTCTCCGCGCCGAAGGTTGTCTCTCAGGCAGGAACCCCCGCCACGATCAAGGTCGTGCGCGAATTCATCTACCCGACAGAGTACGACGTCGAGATGCTTGAATCCACGAGCGGCGACAGCGATGTCACCACGTACAGCGGCGCCGTTGTCGAGCCCCAGAACTTCCAGATGCGCGAAGTCGGCGTCATCCTCGAAGTCACGCCGGACGTTACGCCCGACGGCTCGATGATCAATCTCGCGCTCGCTCCGGCCGTTGTGTCCGAGCCGACGTGGAGAAACTACGGTTCGACGTACCCGGTCGCAACGCCTGTAGGCTTCGACCCCCTGAACCTGGTGTCCTACTACACGACCGAATACGTCCAGCTTCCGATGGAACAGCCGTTCTTCCCGGTTCGCTCGGTTGCAACCAGCGTCCAGATCTACAACGGCGCGACCGTTGTGATGGGTGGCATGATCACCGAAGAGCGCTACACGAACGAGGACAAGATTCCGTTCCTGGGCGACATCCCTGTGCTTGGCAGGCTCTTCCGCTACAAGTACGAGCAGAGCGAGAAGCGCAACCTGTTGCTCTTCGTGACGGCTCGTCTCGTCGACCCCGCCGGTCGTGAGGTCAGAGACAGCACAAGCGAAGGCATGGAGCTCCTCACTCAAGGACAGTAGCAGAACGCTGTCACGTCGTAAATTAAACTTGGCACAAGGGAGGTGGCGGGAGCCATCTCCCTTGTGTGCTCAAACAAGGAGGACGCAGACGCATGGCGCTGGCAAAGGTCATCTCGGGCGCGGTATTCGGGATTGAGGCGTTTCCTGTCGAGATCGAGACGGACGTCGGCATGAGCGGCGATCCTCAGATCGTCACGGTCGGACTCCCCGATGCGGCGGTGCGCGAGAGCCAGCACCGCGTGTCCACGGCGATTGCCAATTGCGGGTATGAACCCTTTGTCGGGCGTGTCACGGTCAATCTCGCCCCAGCCGACATTCGCAAGGAAGGTCCGTTCTTCGATCTGCCGATTGCCATGGGCATCCTCGTCGCCTCGGGGGCTGTTGTGATGGATGGAGCGCCTCTGCGACGTCGTCCTGGCGAGCCTCCAGTCCGCCATCGGCGCCCCATGGATCTTTCCACAGTCGCGATGATCGGCGAGCTTTCGTTGGCGGGCGAGGTGCGCCGAGTTCGCGGCGTGCTTCCCATTGCGGTCAAGATGCGCGAAATCGGCATCCGCAAGTTTCTTGTCCCCGAGGAAAACGCCGCGGAGGCGGCCATGGTCGAGGGGCTTGAGGTCTATCCTTTGCGCTCGCTCACGCAGGCCGTGCAGCTCGTCACCGGCGAAGATGAACTGACGCAGCCGCTGACTGTTTGCCTTGAGGATCTGCGCGAGACGAGCACGGCGTCGGAGCCTGACTTTGTCGAAGTCAAGGGGCAGGAGATGGCGAAGCGCGCGATTGAAGTCGCGGTCGCTGGCGGGCATAACATTTTGATGATCGGCCCTCCGGGAACCGGAAAGTCGATGCTTGCCCGCCGCGTTCCCTCGATTCTGCCGCCCCTGACCTTGGACGAGGCGCTGGAGGTGACGAAGATCCACAGCGTCGCCGGGCTGCTTCCGTCTGGGATGCCGCTGATGATGGAGCGTCCGTTCCGCTCTCCCCATCATACCGTGTCCGATGCCGGCCTGCTTGGCGGCGGCACGCATCCGAGTCCCGGCGAAGTGACCTTGGCACACTTGGGCGTTCTCTTCCTCGACGAGCTGCCGGAATTCCACCGCAGCGTGCTGGAGGTGATGCGTCAGCCGCTGGAGGATGGTTTTGTGACGATTTCGCGCGCGGCTGGCAGCTCGGTCTTCCCAAGCCGCTTCATGCTCGTCGCGGCAATGAATCCGTGCCCTTGCGGGTTCTACGGCGATCCGAACCGCGGGTGTCGTTGCTCGCAAACTCAGCTCCGAAACTATCGGAGCCGCATTTCCGGGCCGTTGCTTGACCGTATTGACATTCAGATTCAGGTTCCGGCCACGAAGTTCCAGGACTTGCAGAGCATCCCCGCCGGCAACACGAGCGCGCGCATGCGCGAGTCGGTGGAAAAGGCGCGGGTCGTGCAGGCCGCGCGGTTCGCACGGTCAAGCAAGGTTCGAATCAATGCGGCGATGGAGCGCCGGGAAATCGAACGCCATTGCCATCTTGACGAGCCGTCGCGCGAGATGCTCAATCTCGCAATGGGCAAGATGCACTTCAGCCCCCGCGCACACGACCGCATCCTCAAAGTCGCCCGCACGATCGCGGACATGGACGGCAGCGAGACCATTCGCTGCAACGACCTCCACGAGGCGCTTCAGTACCGATCGCTCGACCGAGCGTTCTGGGGTTGATGCGCCGAAACTTCGGGGTCGCCTCGGCGTTCCGGTCGTACAAATGAGATGAATTCGCGCGAAAACGTCAACTTTGTAATTTTTTTGGGGTCTGTCCCTAATTTTGTGGTTAGAGCTGATGTTTGCACGGGTAATCCATGGGAGAATTGACTGGCCTTAGAATTGCCAGATGGATTGTCTGCGCCGGGGACGATTACTGCGCCGGGTTTGCGTCGGTGGTTTTTTCGAAAAGCGCATCCATTTGGGAGAGTCGCTGTTTGGTGATGCGTCTGAGTTCGGCGACTGCTTCGCCATGGCGGGGTGTGCCTTCGGGTGGATTCTGGAGATCGTATTCCCAGTCCATGTAGCCGGCCAGTGCGTCTTCCATTCGGGAGATTCGGGCGTCGATGGCTTGTTCGGAAAGCTCGCCTGCGCGAAGTTCGGCCCAGCGGCGAGACAGTTTGTCGTTGAAACCCGCCACTTCATTTCGCATCCGGTCGATCAGGCTGTTGCTCAAGACGCGGAATGGCTCGTTGAAGGTTTTGTCGTAGTCCCAGGGGATGAAGAAGAACGGCGACCCCTCGTCGGCGCCTCGCGCGAGGTAGAAGTTCGAGATGCGCCCGTCTTCGTTGCCCGTGAAGTTCAGCAGCAAGATGAAGTCGACGAGATTGTCCACGTCGATGTGCCTCGCAATGTCCCGTCTGAAGGTTTCGGTGTCTGCGCGCGCGGTGAACGTCAGCAGCCCGAGCAGCGCATCGCGGCGGCTCAGGTCGTCGGCTCCCGGGAGGATGGGCTCGAACGCATCGGCATTGGCATTGGCGAAGACGTGGGTGGCTTGGCGGATCTTGAAGAGCAGCGGCGTGTGTCGGGGATCGTCCGGCTTGTCTTTTGCGCCGAGTTCGCAGCCGTGGACGCGGGTGCAGACTTCGAACACGCCGTAGTAGTCGCCGTTGACGAAGACTTCGGCCCAGGCCATTTCCGGGGCGTGGCGCGGCTGGCCCGGCGCGGCGAAGGAACGGAAGAGATCGTAGCTGAGCTTGTTTCTCATCCGGGTGTCGTCGGCATAGCCGCTGAGCAGATACAAATGCCGTGTGTCGGTTTCCGTGAACAGGTGGTGCGGCTTGTCGAATCGCAGCGACATCGCCTTTTTCGCGGCTTTCAAGTAGCTGGTGTTGCCGCGGTGCTTGATGCCGCCGCCCGTGCTCTGGCGGCCTGTCAGCCTGCGGGGCGCGCCTTCGCCGCCGGCGGGGTGGAAGACGGCCGAGAAGTCGCGGCGGGCGACTTTCGACAGAGGTTGGTTGACGTACAGCATGAGCACGGGCAGTCGGGGGCGTTCGGGGACGACACGGAAGCGCAGGGTTTCGGTTGTTCCATCCGGGGTCGTGGCAGTCATTTCCACCTCGACGGGAAGGTCGCCTGCCGGGCGTTTCACGCGACCTTGCGAATCAATGACGTCGGGGTTGTCGCTTCTCCAGATGCGATGGGTTCCGGCGGCTGCGAGGTCGAGGTTCTCGACCACGTGGAACGGCGAGGGATTGCGTCCCATGATGTCGAAGGCGGTCATGCCATGTTCGACGAAACGGGCTTCCACGAACCGTTGCTCCTGATGGCGGATGCGCCAGGACCATTCTCGGTGGCTGCAGGGGTTCTGGAAGTCGCAGGACAGCAGGTGTTGGATTCGCTTGCGGGCTTCTTGCTGTGCTTCGGGCGTCAGGCGCCATGTCTCGCCCAGTGTCCCGCCCCATGCGTTGCGCAGAGGGAATTTGGCGTTGCGCCTGCTTCGCGCGTCGTCGATCAGCCATGCGCCGCCGAGTCGATCGGCAGGTTCCGTGCAATAGATGCCTTTGGCAACGCCGTCTATCACGAGCCGAACGAGCCCGTTCGTGCCGAGCGGAGCCGGGAAGGGGCTGTCCGGATGGAAGAGGGAGTAGGTTTCGGGCGGATAGAGCCTCGTCGGCTCGATGTCGCCGTCCTTTGTTCCCGGGAGGGTCTGGAGGACGAAGGCCGGGCGGCGCGTCGGCAGGGCTACGTCGTAAGCGTCGTCAAGGCAGGCCTCGACGTTCACAATCTTCCCATCGATTTTGGCGATGATTTCCCTGGATTTTGCCGCGCGGTCGGTTCGCTGGCCTGAGAGCTTCGATTCTTCGTGTGCGCGGATGAAGTGGCGAGAGTCGGATTTGCTGAAGCGGAGCGACACTTCTGGGATGCCGATTCGCGTCGGCAGGCGGGGGTTGAAGGCGGGATTGAGTTTGTGGAAGGATGCCAGTACGGTCGGCATGATTCGTTGATAAGCTTCCACGATTCGGAGCTGGGCGATCTTCCACGGCTCAAGCCGCGCTGGCAGCGAGCGTCGCGCTCGCGCCAGTGACCGGACTTCCGAGTCCGAGAGCGCCCGGTTCCAAAGCGCGGCTTCGTCGATGCAGCCGCGGAAGGCGTTCCACTGTGCGCATCCGAATTCCAGGTGGCGATGAGGCAGGGGGCCGGCATCGACGGAGGCCTCGGCCTTCAGGGCGCCGTCCTCGTAGAGCCGGACCGTCCTGGAGGGGCCGTCCACGACGGTCGCGAGGTGGACGAATCGGTTGAACGAGTCGAATGGATAGCTGACTTGTTGCATGTGCGACGTGCCGGGCACGTGGAACGTCATTCGTCCTTGCTCAAGCTGGAATCCGATGCTGGCGGCTTCGGCTTGGGTGTGCCAGATTTCCTGATCGGGATTTGGCCCTTGCACCTTGACCCAGAACGACAGCGCGTAGCTCGGGCTTTTGACGACGTCCCAGAACACGGCCGTCCTGATGTAGGAGGACGATTCGCCATTGATTTTCCGTGCGCGTCCAAAGCGTCCTGGCACGGTTCGGGTGTCTGGGCAGATGAGGCGGGTTCTGTGGACGGATTCGCGGGGATGCGGCTCGTCGAAGCTCGCGTAGAAGGCCACGCGGTGCCGTGACGACAGTCTTTCCCCGATGCAGGTTTGGATTTCCCGGGCTTTCGTTTCGGGGCGGTCGAAGAGAAGCGCGTCGGAAGACAGGAGCCACGCCAGCGCCGCGCCCGCGAAGACGACGAGCAAGATGCATCGGGCGATTCGTTTTCGCTTCATGTTCAGCGGATGCCGCCGGGACGATCCAGGAAGACGTTCAGCGTCTGGAGGGGAATTGCCTTGCCGAGGGCGGCCTGCAGCTCGGGGACGTTCGCCTTGAGCCCCGAGAAGATGTACTGGCAGGTGGCGATGCCGTCCCGGATCGAGGCGCTTTCCAGGCAGTGGCGCCGAACATGGCTGGCGAGGCAGGCCTCGACGGACGGCATGTGCGTCTGGACGTCGGCCGCCGGCGTCGTGAAGACGATGACGCCGTCGCGCTTCAGCCATTTCCATGCCGAGGCGCCGCGCATGAAGAACAAGGTCGCGAACGCCGTGAGTTCCAGTATCACAATGAACTGGAAGTTGAATGTGGAGGCGCAGATCGACGAGGCGATGACCAGCATGATGAAGCCGACTTCCTCCGGCTCCTTGATCGGCGTGCGGAAGCGGATGATCGAGAGCGCGCCGAGCAGGCCGAGCGAAAGCGGGATCGAGATCTGCACGCAGATGAACAAGGTCGTGATCGACAGGGCCAGAAGCGGGAAGGCGCGGTGGACCTGGCTGCCTGTGCCGCGGCGTTCATAGAAGAACCGGTACATCAGCGCGGCGGCGATGGCCGCAGCGAGCGAGACGAGGATCGCCGTGATGAAAAGCGCGGGGTCGAACATCTCGCGAACCCGTTCCAGGTTTTCGGTGATTTTGACAAGGTCAAGATTCTTGTTCATCGGGGGGGTGCTCCTTGCAGGATGCGGGCGAGGCATTCGCCGTATTTTGAGAAGCTTCTCAGCCGGAAGCCGGCTCGGTGGAGCGACTCCGCCCAAGGCGGTGGTTCGCCTCCGGGGCTTTTGAATTCGCAGACGGTCTCGGGGAGACGGGCCGGCGCGACAAAGGGGAAGAGCGTCGGGTTGAAGCGGTCGGCGCGGATGCCCCAGTCGATGGACACGCGGGCGTCGGTCAACGGGCAGCGATAGCGACGGCGGTCGTAGGAAATGCAGACAGACGGCACCCAGTGCCGGGGAATGGGATATCCCAGCGCAGCCGCATGGTGGTACAGGAAGGCGGGGAACGAGGGGTCGTCGAGGGGCGTCCGGCCCAGCCACCGGCCCGGGGCGGAAACGCGGCTGCGCACTTTGTCCCGAGCCGAGCCGAGGCGGCACTTGATTTCGATGAAAACGGGGATTTCCGAATCGGTGCTTTCTTCGGGGCAGCCGTACCACCTCGCCCGGATTTTCATCTTGAGGTTGTCGCCATCGAGCTTTTCGCCCAACGAATGCAGGTCGTGACTGTCGAAGTAGATGCTGTTGACATGCCCCAAGGGATGCTCCCCATCCGGCAGGCACCGCGCGTCAAGCAGGGCGAAGGCAAAGTCCGCAAGCGCGCCGGAGCCCACGAACTTTCGTTCGTTGACGAGAGGCGGGGTTGATGAGCGCAGGCAGGGCATGGGCGTTTCCGGCGGGTTGTCTTTAAAAAACGAAGTTCCAATAAAATTGGGAAAATCATCTCATTTTCTCCGTCGTCGTGTCTAGTGGAAAGTAATCGGTTCAGCAATCGGTCAGTCGCCGGGGTGGGGCTCGGAACGCTTGGCGCCCAGCCTCGAACCCGCCCCGCCGCCTGCCCGATTGAGTCGCTAGTCGCCAGGGGCTAGTCGCTAGACCGCATGTCCCGTCCTGGTATAGATTGACACCTGCAAAAGCACAAGAAGCAGAAAGGCAGGTGCAATGAAGACGACAATTCGCTATAGTGAGGCCTTCAAGTTCCAGGTGTTGCGCGATCTCGATTCGGGAC
>JBMNOD010000026.1:0-41246 GCA_050942875.1 Kiritimatiellia bacterium | reverse complement strand
GCGCCTTGACGGTCTTCGAGTTGGCGCGGCGTTCAAGTTCCTTGCGGTCGGAGTCGGGAAGGGGGAGGTCGAGGAGTGGTTTCATGCGCGATATCATGGCAAATCGAACACACGAATCCAGGGAAAGCTATCAACAATTCAGCACGCTAGTCCTTCGCCGTGTTTTCCGCCAGCGGCAACCAGGCGAGCACCTTCTGGATTTGATTGTCCCAGACATCCCAGGTATGGCCGCCAGGGCCTTCGGAATAGTCCACAGGAAGGCCGATCTTGCGGGAGAAGTCCTTGAACGTGATGTTGGTCGGATAGAGGTGGTCCTCGGTGCCGCAGAACTGGTAGAGCTTCGGCCACAACGCCTTTGGCGTCTGTTCGACAAGCCGCCTTGCCGACGACAGGATGTTGTCCGGCGGATCCGCGACAGCCTCGCCCTTGCCAAAGACATTGGGGAAGAACTCGGCGTTGCGCGCCCAGGCGCAGACGATGTCCAGCAAGCCCGAGAGCGAGGCGCCCGCCGCATAGCGCTCCGGGAGGTTGATCGCGATCTTGAACGCGCCATAGCCGCCCATCGACAGGCCGGCCACGAAGCGATCCTCGCGGCGGGTCGAAAACGGGAAGAAGGATTCCATCAGATTCGGCAGCTCCTGCGTCATGTAGGTGAAGTACGGCCGACCGTGCTTCATGTCGGTGTAGAACGAGCGGTGCGCGTTGGGCATGACGACGGCGAGGTAGTACGACGAGGCGTAGCGTTCGATCGACGTGCGTCGCTGCCAGATCGTATGATCGTCGGAAAGTCCATGCAAGAGGTAGAGCACGGGGAGCTTTCGCGCGGGGTCTGGGCGCTCGGGAAGGATCACCTCCGCGCTTGATTGCATGCCGAGGACTTCAGAGTGGAAATTTGCGTGGAACAGGGCCATGGACGTTATCCTTTCATCATACGGAGGAGGCCTTCGAGGATCGTCGAAGGATGGGGCGGGCAGCCGGGAATGTAAAGATCGGGCTTGAGCACGTCGTCGAGGCCGCCGGCCGCCGTCGGGCTCTCGGAATAGACGCCGCCCGAGATGGCGCAGGCGCCGCAGGCGACGACCCAGGACGGGCGCGGCATCGCGGCGTGCGTCTTGCGCAGCGCGAGAAGCATGTTGTCCGTCACGGGGCCCGTGACGAGCACGGCGTCCGCATGGCGCGGCGAGGCGACGACCTGGATGCCGAAGCGGCCCAGGTCCCAGGCGAGTGTGCCGAGGACGTTGAAGTCGAGTTCGCAGGCGGCGCAGCCGCCGGCGGAAACCTGGCGGATCTTGAACGAACGGCCGCAGAGCTTGCGGAATTCGGGGTCGGATTCGCCGGCGGGCGGCGCAGGCGGCCCGGGCCGCACCACGAGATCCTCGCGCGTGAACGCCGCGAGACGGTGCTGCTTCGAAAACGTGATGCGCGGGCACGCTTCGGCGCAACGGGCGCAGAAAATGCAGCGACCCGTGTCGATGGCGGGCTGGCCGTCGCGGACGAGCACGGCGCCGACGGGGCACACGGCGGCGGCCGCCGCCGCATCGTCGGCCGTGGCGTCGGACGCGATGACGGGGCGGCCCAGGAAGCGGTCGGGAAGGTTCGGTTCCGTGCGGGGGAAGGTTCCCGTGCGGTGGCCCTGCTTCAGGCGGGCGTGAAGAGTCTTAAGCATGGCGGATCAAGATGGAAGGGGTGGATGGAAGGGAGGGGGCTGAAACTACCAGAACTGCCAGCTCCCGGTGGCGAGAACATAGACGCCGAGCAGCAGGTTGGTGGCGACATGTGCGAGGGCGACGGCCCAGATGTCGCGGGTGCGGATGTAGAACCATCCGTAGACGAGGCCGGTGACGATGCCGACGGCCCATTCGGCATGTTCGAAGCCAAAGATGGCGGCGACGATCAAAAAGGAAGGGAGATGGAATTCGCCGATGTCGATGTCGAGAAAGTCCGGCGTCCGCAAGGTGCGCAGCAGATAGCCGCGCCAGAAGAACTCCTCGATCACCGCGATGACGAAGGCGGAGCCGGCGAGGCGCACGAGCGTCAGCGGCCAGCCGCAGAAACCGGGGGCGTAGGGCGTGGCCTCGAGCGGCTCGCGCAGCTCGCCGGCGGGCATGACGCACCACGTTTCGTAGGCGGTCGCAAGATCGGGAAACAGCCCCTTGAAGAACGGCGTCTCGAAGAAGACCCAGAGGAAGCACACGGCCGCCCCCAGCCCGAGCGCGGGCAGGATGTTGCGCCGCGCCAGCGGGGCGTAGAACGTCCAAGGCCGCAGGAGCAGGAAGACGACCGTGCAGAGCACGGTGCGCAGCGCGTAGAGCGACGCATCGGTGAAGAGGTTCAGGGAGCCGATCTCCTCGGTCGCGCTGCCCTCGGTCAGGTGCATCATCTGCGCGATCAAAAGGATGCCGACCCATAAAAAGAAGGGCGCCGCGTGGCGGACGGCCGCACGGGTCATCATCTTGGCCTTGGGGCTGTTTTTCGGCGCGGGAGCCCCGACGGCCGACGGTGTTGCTTGCTGTTCTTCCATGTAGCTGAAAATGTTAGCACAGACCGCCCGCCCCTTTCAAGTTTCCAATTGCGTGAAACGCGGCAATGTGCTAGGGTTCTCATGTAATCCAGCCGCCTGACAAACCATCGTAGCCTCGGGCGGGTCACGAATCGAGGAACCGACATGACGCCAAGAGAAAATCTGCTGCGTTCCCTGCGCCGCCAGGGTTTCGAAGCCGTTCCGGTCGACTGCAATTCGTTTTGCCCCTCCCAGCGGGAGGCCTTCCGAAAGCGGTTCGGCCATGATGACGTGGAGGCATACTTCAACGTGCCGTTTCGGGGCGTCTGGCTCAATTTGCGCGCCACGTTCGACGATGCGCGTCAGCTCTACAAGAACGAAACGCCGCCGCCCGACACGGATTTCGACGCCTGGGGCGTCGGCCATTCGCATCAGCCCGATTGCCACCACATGACTCGGATGCACCATCCGCTGGCGGGAGATCCCGCCAGCGAGGAAATCGCGGACTATCCGCTCCCGACGATTCCGGAGGGCGCCCAGGAGGCGCTGGAGGCCCGGGTGCGCGAGATTCACGGGCGCGGCCTCGCGGTCAAGGGATCGATGGCCTGCACGGTCTGGGAGACCGCCTGGTACATCCGTTCCATGCCCGGGCTGATGATGGACATGCTCGACGACGATCCGCGCGCAACCGTGCTGCTGGACCGCGTCACGGCGCTGTCGTGCGAGCGCATCCGCCGTTTTGCCGCCGCCGGCAGCGACATCGTCGAGCTGGGCGACGACATCGGCATGCAGTCGACGCCGATGATGAACCCGGATCTCTGGCGGCAATGGATCAAGCCGCGCCTCGCGGCGGTGATCGGCGCCGGTCGCGAGATCAAGCCCGATCTGCTGATCTTCTACCACTCGTGCGGCTTCGTGCTGCCGTTCCTCGAGGATCTGATCGAGGCCGGCGTGGACATTCTCAACCCCGTCCAGCCGGAGTGCATGGACTTCGCGGACGTGCATGCGCGAACCCGCGGACGGCTTTCGTATTGGGGGACGATCGGCACGCAGCGCCTGCTGCCGTTCGGGACGCCCGACGAGGTGCGCGCGACCGTGCGGCGCAATCTCGACATCTGCGGCCCCGAGGGCGGCATCGTCATCGGACCGACCCACATGGTCGAGCCCGAAGTCCCGTGGGAAAACCTCGAGGCCATGCGATTGGAAGCCCTGTCATGAACATGTTGACCGACAAGAACATCGACGCCGTCGAAGAAATCATCACCCCCCGCGAGCTTCGGCGCGAACTCCCCCTGAACCCCGCGCAAGAGGCGTCCATCAACCGCTTCCGCGAGACCATCGAGGCGATTCTCGACGGGCGCGACGTGCGGCTGCTGGCCGTGGTCGGCCCCTGCTCGATCCACGACATCCGCGGCGCGACGGAGTTTGCCTCGAAGCTGTCCGACCTCGCGCACGAACTGAGCGACAGCCTTTTCGTCATCATGCGCGTGTATTTCGAAAAGCCCCGCGGCCAGGGCCGCTGGAGCGGGCTCATCACGGATCCCTTCCTCGACGGCGGATTCCGCATCGAGGAAGGGCTGCGCATGGCGCGCAAGTTCCTCATGCACCTCGTGCGGATGGATCTTCCCTGCGGAACCGAGGCGCTCGATCCGATCATGCCGCAGTACCTCGGCGACCTGTTCTCGTGGATGGCCATCGGCCAACGGGCGTCGGAATCGAATGCGCATCGCGAAATGGCCAGCGGCCTCTCGATGCCGGTCGGCTTCAAAAACGCACCGTACCGCAATGGCGTGGACACGGCGATCCAGGCGATCCGCACGGCCTCGCGCGCGCATGCCTTTCTGGGCGTCTCCGAAGACGGCATGACGGCCGTCATGCGCACAAAAGGCAACGCCTACGCGCACCTGATCCTGCGAGGCGGCGACGGCCCGAACTACGGACGCCTGAGCATCAGCGACGCCCAGGAAAAGCTGCGCAAGGCCAGCATCGCCGGGCGGATCGTCGTGGACTGCAGCCACGGCAACTCCGAATACGACCCCCGACGGCAGGAGGAAATCATGCAGGACCTGATGGCCCAGATCGAACGCGGCGACAACGCGATCGTCGGCTTCATGCTCGAGAGCTATCTCGAATGGGGCTCCCAGCCGATGAGCCACGACCCCGACAAGATGGACTACGGCGTCTCCGTGACGGATCCTTGCATCGACTGGGAGACGACGGAACGAATTCTGCGGGAGGCGGCCGACCGCTTCCGCAGAGTCAAAGAACTCCTTCAATATTGAAAGAGCAACGTTTAAAACCCGAGACCGGAGAAACGAATGAAGACGAAGCCAACGAAACGGAACATGGTCGTCGCCCAGAGCGGCGGCCCCACGATGGTCATCAACCAGAGCCTCGTCGGCGCCGTGCTGGCGGCGCGCGAAAGCGCCGCGATCGGCAAGATCTACGGAGCCCGCCACGGCATCGACGGCATCATTTCGGAGCAGCTCGTGGATCTGCGCAAGATCCCCGTCCGGCAGCTTGAGGCCGTCGCCATCACGCCCTCCTCGGCGCTCGGCAGCGTGCGACGCAAGCCCACGGAAGAGGACTGCCGGAAAATCTTCGAGGTGCTGCGCAAGCTCGACATCGGCTGCTTTTTCTACATTGGCGGCAACGACTCCGCCGAGACGACCCACATCGTGGACACCATGGCCAAGCGCAACGGCGTCGATCTGCATTGCTTCCACATTCCGAAGACGATCGACAACGACCTGCGGCAGAACGACCACACGCCGGGCTTCGGCAGCGCGGCGCGCTTTGTGGCGCTCGCCTTCATGGGCGACAATCTCGACAACCTGGCGCTCGGCGGCGTGAAAATCAACGTCGTCATGGGCCGCCACGCCGGCTTCCTCGCCGCCGCCTCGGCGCTGGCCCGCCAGCATCCCGACGACGGCCCGCATCTGATCTACCTCCCGGAGCGCCCCTTCGACATGGCGCGCTTTGCCGCGGATGTCAAGGGCGTCGTGGACAAGCTGGGGCGCTGCGTCGTGGCCGTCTCGGAAGGCATTTGCGACGCGGCGGGCGCGCCGATCCTCAGCGGAGGCGAAAAGGATTCGCACGGCAACGTGCAGCTCAGCGGCACCGGCGCGCTCGGCGACCTGCTCGCGCGCGAGGTCAAGGCGCGCCTCGGCATCAAGCGCGTGCGAGCCGATACATTCGGCTACCTCCAGCGCTCGTTCCCGACCGTGGCCTCGGAGAGCGACTCGCGCGAAGCGCGCGCCGCAGGCGCGGCAGCGGTGAAGCACGCAACCGCCGGCAAGATCCAATCCGCATCCATCGCCATCGTCCGCCGCCCCAGCAAAAAGTACGCCGTTGACTATGCGTGCGTGCCGTTGCGTGCCGTCGCAAAGAACACGCGCCACATGCCCGCCTCGTTCATCAACAGAGCCGGCAACGACGTGACAAAGGCGTTTGTCGACTACGCCACGCCACTCGTCGGCGACTTGCCGCGGATGGGTCGACTGATCTAGCCGGATCGCTGCATCATCGGCGATTCTCGACAGGGGTGAAAGCGATTTGACACCTTTCGCCCAGCGCTTCCGGCTGCAACTTTGAAAAGGAGCCCTTGCCATGGACACAGTTCTTCTACGCATCCGCATCAACCCGTCGGCTGGACGTGGTCCTGTCAAACCCGTCAACGGCGTCGGACAGCCTCCCATGGTCGGCGCCCTTGGCGACTGGTCGATGCTCCACTACCTCCAGGAGGCGGGCATCCCCTACTCGCGCCTCCACGACGTGGGCGGCTGGCTCGGCGGCGGGCTCTACGTGGACATCCCCAACCTCTTCCCGGACTTCGACGCCGACGAGACCGATCCAGCGAGCTATCGATTCGCCTACACCGACTCGCTGATGGACGCCCTCGTGGAAAACGGCGTCGAGCCGTTCTTCCGGCTGGGCGTCACCATCGAGAACTTCGTCGAGCGGGGCTTCCCGCCCATGCGGACCCTGCCACCGCCGGACTTCGCCAAGTGGGCGCGCATCTGCGAGCACGTCATCCGACACTACACGGAAGGCTGGGCGGACGGCGCCCATCACAAAATCGCCTACTGGGAAATCTGGAACGAACCGGACAACCAACCCGATGAAAAATGCAATCCATTATGGGGCGGCCCGTTCTCCGAATACATCCGGCTCTACGGCATTGCGGCGCCACATCTCAAGGCGAAGTTCCCGCACCTGAAGATCGGCGGCTACGGCAGCTGCGGCTTTTACGCGGGCGTCGGCTCCGATCGCGTCCCGGCGGCCAACTCCTCGCCGCGAATGGAATATTTCGTCGACTGCGCCAGGGAATTTCTCGCCGCCGTGCGCGACAACGGGTGGCCGATGGATTTCTTCACCTTCCACTCCTATTCGCCCCCGGAGGAGGCGATGCGCCAAGTGCGTTTCGCCGACGAACTTTTGAACGACCACGGATTCCCCGCCGACACGTGCGAGCGAATCTTCAACGAGTGGCTGCCGCATGTTGAGCTGGCCAACCTCGGAGGCGCCTTCCAGGCGTCGGCCGTCGCCGCCGAACTCATCGCACTCCAGCACGGCCCATGCGCCCTCGCATGCATCTACGACGCTCGGTGCGGCGTCGGCAACTACTCGCCGCTCTTCAATCCGCTCACGCAGAAACCGCACAAGGCCTACTACGCCTTCGTGGCGTTCAACGAGCTGCGCAAGCGCGGCACGGCGGTGAAGGTGGATGTTGCGGCGACGGACGCCGCGCCTTCACGCCACGGCGTCGACAACGTCCACGCCGCTGCCGCCCGCGGCCCGGACGGCTCCCTCGCCGTGATGCTCGCCAACACCGGCGACGCGCCGGTGCCGTTCGCGCTGGACGCCGTCGACGCAGCTGAAGTAGACGCGGCGCCCTCGCCGCGTGTTTCGAAAATCGAAGCCCCCGACGCGGCTGAAGTGGACGCGACTGAGCCGCCCGCGTTCCTACGCGTCCGCATCGTCGACGACACGCGCACGTGGGAGGAGGTTCCCCTTCCCGCTGCGCTCCCGCCGCATGCCATCCTCCTCGCCGAAGCGTAGCGCCTAGTCTTTCACCGATTGTGCGCGGCCTGTTTTGGCCGACTTGAGAATCGCGTCGAGGCAGAGCTGGTTGCGGTAGCCGTCTTCGATCGTCGCGCCGGGGTCGCGGCGGCGGCCGTTGACGATGTTGAAGAAGGTCTGCATCTGATCGCAGCGATATTTCGCCGGCACGGTCACACGGTCGTAGCGGTGGTTCTTCTCCTGATCGGGCTTGAAGCAGACGCTCAGCGAATCCTCGTGTTCGAGTTCGTAGATCATGCCGCCGTTGTCGCCGTAGAACTCCATGCGCTGGAAGTTGCCGCGTCCAAAGGCGTTTCTCGTGATTGCGAAGACCGCTCCGACGCCGCCTTCCATCTGCGCGAGGCAGTGCGAATAGTCGTCCACGTCCACGGGGAGCAGCGTCTCCGGCTGGGCGGGATCCGGACTCCGCCGCTGGTGCGTGAACGTCCCGTTTTGCGCGACCAGGGATTCGTATTCGAGGCCTGTGATGAACCTCACGAGATCCAGCGCGTGCGAGCCGAGGTCTCCGAGCGCGCCGCTGCCCGAGGCCTTGGCGTCGAAACGCCACACGCGCGGACAGTTTCGCTTCGGATTCCCCCACGACTGGACGTAGCAGGCATACACATGGCGCAGCGTCCCGATCCGTCCCGCCGCGATCAGATCCCTGGCATGGCGCGCGGCCGCCTTGAAGCGGTAGGAGAAGCAAACCATGCTGGGAATGTTGGCGGCCTTCACGGCGTCGTGGAGGCGCTTGGCCGATTTCGCATCGACCGACAGGGGCTTCTCGACCGCAAACGGCTTGCCGTGCGCCACGGCGGCGAGGGCGATGGGCACGTGCAGGTCGTTGGGGGTGCAGATGGTCACGGCGTCGACGTCCGGACACTCCAGCAGGCTTTCGTATTCAAGAAAGCAACGGGAGGGATCGAGCCCATGGTCTTTCGCCGCGGCCTCGAGCTTTTCCGGCACGATGTCGCAAACGGCGACCAGCTCGGCATCCGGACTGCGCTGGATGCCGGGAATGTGCGCGTACCGGGCAATGCCGCCCAGGCCGATCACGCCCATGCGAATGGTTTTCTTTTTCATGGCGGACATTATCCTAAAACACCCGGTCTTTGGCAATGCAGAAATCAACTGTTTCTTGTGGGCGGGTGTGTGTCGGAAAAGTGACAGACAAATCCGGCATTGCCTATGTCATGCGTATTACTAACCCGGCCACAAATAGCGCTGCGCGCGGGGATTTAGGCTTTGGGAGATGGAATTTGGAGTTGGGAAAGGGGCACGGACATTCCTGTCCGTGTCACGGGTTGGAAACCCGTGCCTGTTTTGCAGTATGAATTGTGGCCGGGTTAGTAAAAGGGAATTTGATGTGTTGCTTTCACTACAATTGAACCGCACTCCGCACCACCGTCGCCCCTTCTTGATTTCAGAAGCGTGTTTTCATTGCCATGCCCCTCCCTGCACGCCTCTGTGCCTCTGGTAAAAATGAAATGAAAAAGAAACGTGGCGGGCTTGGCGGTTTTTTCAACCGCGAAACACACGGGAAATTTTTGCGCCTTTTTGTGGCTATGAAGGAAACTTGGAATTGGGGCGTGGCCGCGGCGGCTTCGCCGAGTGGGGAATGGCCACGAAAAACACAAAGACGCAGGCGACGCGGCGCAGGTGGAGGTTTTTGATCCAAACACACGGGCACGGAGACACAGAGAGGGATGTGAGGGCTGGCAGGTTGCCGCTCCCGCGTCCAATATGCCCATTGATTTTGAATTTGGCATCAAGAAAACCTCCATGTCCCAGGGAAACTCAAGGAACCATGTTACGATTCTGACACACACCCTTGTGGGCCTGTTCCTTGTTTTCAGTCGTTCCTTCTGTCGGGGAACATGCACACCATCATCTCGAATTTTCATTCAAGATGATGGTGGCAACGTCTTGACGGATGCCACGAAAACCATGGCGACAAGAGGTCGGGCGCACTACGGACGCGGGGCGGAACGACGGGATTTGCCGGCAGCAAGGCGGCGAGGGTACATTTTCGCGGCGGTTTCCCTGCAAGCCTTGACGAGTTCGGGATACGGCACGTCGCAGACCGAGACGAAGCCGCACTGGTAGCTCTCACCGTCGTTGTTCCGTCCGGTCAACGCCTGGTCCGAGTATTGGAACCAATGGCAACCGACGAAACGGGGATGATCAAGACAGGCGTTCACATAGCCCTGGAAGCATTGTGCGCGTTCGTTCTGGTCGAACGTCCTCACGCACCCGCTGTTGATCGGGCCGCGATCCAATGCCCCAAAATGAAATTCGCCGACGATCAGCGGCTTGTCAACGGAACCGGCGGGAAGATCTTTCGATGGCTGCCTCTCATAGAAATTGAAGCTGACGACATCGCAATGACGCGAGGCCGCCCGCCAGACCTCTTCCCCGCCCCAGGCGAAACGGCATCCAAGGTAGAGATGGTTTGGCAACGCCGTCTTCACTTCTGCGGAGACGATCGAGAAATACTTTTCCGCCACCTCTGCCGGATTGTCAACCGAAGTCCATCCGAGTTCATTGTCCACAAAAACCCCGAGGCACCATGGGTCGTCTTTGATCTTCTGCGCGAGCGCCTCCAGCTGCACACGAAGATCCTCGACAAACTGCGGCGAATAAACGTCAGGCATCCGACGGCCGAATTGCCGCTGTTTTTCCGTTTTGAGGCGCGTGCGGGAAGAGAAGTCGATGGTGGCCACATACGGCGTTCGACGAAGCCCCCACGTGAATTCGGGCGACCAGTTTGCGATCGTGTTGATGCCCCAGGCCCGAAAACGTCGGTGGGCCGTGTCCGCAAAGCGCGGTATCCAGTCCTGCCCGTATTTCCGGATCTGGTTCAATTTCATGAAGTTGATCGACTTCTTGGTTGGGTCGTTCCAGCAATCGTCGAGTTTGTCGGGGAGCCACTCGAAATACTTTTCCCGCCCGTCGACGATCGTGTCCGTGCTGGCATAGACGCAGGTAATGCCGAGCGAGAAGAAGAGGTGGCCTTCAGGGTCGACAAGCCACCAATGATCATCCACTTTCTCCGTGCGGAAGAATCCAGTCGCCTTGAGCCGAGGGCCGCCTTTCCAACCCCCGTACTTGCCGATGTTCGGAACGGGGCCGTTGCCGTTTGCGTTCAACCACGCCTCCTCTCGACGATGGCTCTGGATCAGCTCGTCGTCCGAATGGATCTTGCCCGGCCATTCGGCGTGCTTGAACTGCCCGTAGCGGTCGCAGAAGGGAAAGAAGTCTGCGGCGGGAACGACCTTCGGCTTCACAGCCTTGAAAGCCGTCCGAACGCCCAGCACGGCGAAATGAAGCGGATGGGGCTCCTCTGGCTGGCATTGGAACACCTCTATTCTGACGGTCTCGCTGTAGTCAAGCGGGTTTTTGCCCACGCAGCCGACTTCCCCCTGCACGCCCTCCAACGTCACGGGAAGGTCGGTCACCGTGCGAACGTCGGCGAGCTGAATGGAGACAAGGCGGCATTCGCCCGGGGGGACAAGCGAGCTGCGCAACAGGACGAGGTCTCGCGCCGCCCCTTTCGGAAACACGCCTGCCGAAATCAACTCGCTGCGGGATCCCATGTTGCGCACGACGATTTCGACAACCCCGGCACTGGCGAGGTCCCACGTCGCTCCGTCTTGTGGCGAAAACTCCACGCCTGGCCATCCGTACGAACCGTCGCACGTCACTTCAAGCCATCCGTTGGAGGCCAGACGCGCCTGCGTGCCCGGACGCGCCTTGAACTCCGTCGCGGCAGATGGAAACAATTGCCTGGCGTTGGCGTTGTTCATAAGCATAAGAACGACGATTGCAATGCGGAAGACTCGGATCATGCCGTCACCTTAAAATCAACGTGAGGGGCAAATAGTAGAACGGCGTTGTTTCGCCACAGAGCCATGTGAGCGTCCCGTCCGCAACGCCGTCCGCAACGCCTTGACGCGATCCGTTGAACACCGTGTCGCCTGTGGTCTGCCCAAGGGGCCAATATCCTTGGAGGCGTGGTTCTCCGCCCGTCAGGCGGTCAACATGGTTCGCGGCGATTTCTGCATCCGTGCGCGCCGAATCCCAGATTCGGAGATCGCTGAGGCGTCCATCGAAACCCAATGCGCCGTCCTCGGTGCCGCCCGCGAAAAGGTTCGTTGTCTGGTTTGGCGTGATCGTCTCGCCTGTGAATTCCGAATCTTTTTCGCCGTTGATGTAGAGCCTCATCTTTTCTCCGTCGTAGGACAGCGCAACGTGCGTCCACGTGTACAAAGGAATCGTGGCCGAGGAATAAACCCAGTTTCCGGAGATGAAACCGCGCAGAAATCCGGAAAGCCTTCCCTGGTCGTTCACCGTCATGCGCAGATCTCCGTTCAAACCGTTCTTGAACTGGGAGAAAACCACGTTGTTGCCATGCCCGTCCAGACGAATCCATGCCTCCATCGTATAAGCGGGGTGCCAGATGCGCATTTGCGTGTCGAACCTTCCTCCGGCCAGCACACTGGCGTCGTCCACCTCGCCGAAAGGCTCGACGAACGGCATGGCGGCGCAGGATTCAAACGCGTAATTGTCCGAAATCACGCCGTCAAACGCCCCGCGCGCCGTTGGCGCGTAGTTCGTCGCGACGGTTCCCGAGGTTTCGCCGAACGGCCAATAGCCGACAAGCCCTTCCTCGTGGCTCGTGAGGCGGGAGAAGCGGTTCGTGGCGATTTCCGATGCGGACAAGGCGCGGTTCCAGACGCGCATGTCGGACACTCTGCCGTTCATCGCGCGGTTGTACGCATTGTCCAAGGAGTAGCCCAAAAGTCCGAGCGCAACGGATCCGTTGGGCGCGATTCGATCGGGGGCCGTCCGGGCGGCAGTCGTTTCAAGCCCCCCGTCCACGTAAAGCTTCACCTCGTCGCCATCGCACGTGGCGGCGATGTGCGTCCATTTGTACATTGGAACCAGGCTTTTGCCGTACATCCAATTCGCGGCGCCGAAACCGCGATAGAAAAGCCCCACTTTGCTGCTGTCGACGATCGACAACCGGAGGTCGCCTTCGCTCGCCACGCTCCCGAACTGGTCGAAGAGCGTGTTGTTTTGAAGAAGCGAAGTCGGACGCACCCAGCATTCAAGGGAGAACGCGTTCCCGGAAATGCGGAATCCGCCCGTTGAGACGCGCCCGTCGACCCAGGCTCCCGCGGTGTTTGCCAGCACATGGTTCCCGGACACGTCGCACGTCACGAACGGAGTCGGCAAATCCACCCAGCCAAATGTTCCGCCAGTGATCGCGTCCGTCGTGCCGGCGACTTTGTTTCCCACCGAGGAACCGCCGCCCTCGTCCAGTGGCCAATATGCCGCAAGCCCCGGCTCGCCTCCCGACAGGCGGACGAAACGCGTGGAAGCGATTTCCGCCTCCGTGCGCACCGCATGCCACACCCGGCAATCCGAAATGTTTCCGCTGAAGCTCTTGCCGCCGCCGCGGTTGGCCATGCCAATGCGGAACGTGCCCGAAGGGGCGGGGATCGTCCCGCCTCCGGAAATGATCGTGTGCGTCTTGTCCAGGACGCCGTTCAAATAAAACTTGACCGTGCTGCCGTCCACGGCGATGGCGACATGCGACCACCTGTTGATCGGCAGCACCGTGTTCGACTGAAGCCAGTTGGACGCCTTGCTGCTTTGCAGTCCGCGCGTGAACAGGGCGACGGTTCCCCATGCGTCGTTGGAGGCATAGACCACAAAGCTCCAGTCGCCCGCCGTGGCGCCGACGAACTGGTCCATGATCGGATTTTCCTTTCCAATGGTGGACGGCCTGACCCACGCCTCGACCGTGTACGTCGAGGTCGTCATCTTGAAATCGCCCGAGGCGACGCAGAGACCGCCATCGCTTCCGTCGCCCGTCAGAACCACATGATCCGTTCCGGCGCAAGCGCCCATGACGGTGGCCAACACGCCAAACAACGCCAGTGTGTTTTTCGCCTTCATTGATGCTCTCCTGGTTGTATTGCCTTGATGCATTCGAGAAATCGTCGGGGAAGATGAAAGAAGCCCTTGCGGGCATTCCCCTTGTAGGTGTGGATGCGTCTGCCCTCCACGGGCGCATACGCAAACCATTCAGGATGGTCGGAATCGCGGAAGTTCGCCCAGTCATGGGCGTCGACCTGGTGGAAGCGTTCAAGGAACCGCCCGTCCCCCGTGAGCCGCCAGCCGCGCAGCATCGCCGTTGCCGCCTCGCAGTTCGCCCACCACGTCTTGAGCATCCAGTCCGTCTTGTCCACCGGCAATCCGCACGCGTCGCGATACACGAATCCGCCGCCGCGCTCGGCGTCCCACCCGAAGTCGAACATCTTCAGCGCCATGTCGTGCGCAAATGGCAAATGGTCGCGACGCCCCGTCCCGGCGATGTGGCCGAACAGGAAATTCATCGCCTCAACCGTGTGCCCCGGGTTGACGAACCGGCCGTGCTGCGAGTCCAGATCAAACGTCCAATCCGCTCGCACGCGCTCAAGCAGAAGCCCTGTCTGCGGTTCCACGAACCGCCGAACCTCGTGCGCGAGCGATTCGGCCTCGTCCAGAAACGCATTGGCAAACGCGCCGTTGAACACGTTCATCACGTTCAAGCCGATCACGCGGTGGGCCAGTTGACGGTGTTTCGTCTCGCGCCCCTCGGCCAGGCGTCTGTAGGCGTCCCAGCACGACAGCGCCTCGATGCGGAATCTGTCTTCGCCCGTGGCACGAAAGAGCTCTGCGCAGGCCATCGCGGCAAACCCGTTCGTAAACACCTCCGACCCATCTGTCGCGAGCATCCTCTCCGTCCCGTCGCGGTTCAGGCGCGTGTAGTACGAGCCATCCGGCATGCGCCCTTTCGCAAAAAGGAAGTCGCAGCCGTGCCGCGCAAGATCCACCCACTCGGCCTTCCGCCGTCCATGGTTGAAGAGCGCCGCGAACATGTAGACTTCACGCCACTCCATCCACATGTCCTTGAAGGTGTCGTAAACGCTGCCGTCCCGATCAAGACAGGTGAGGTAGCCGCCACACTCCCGGTCGATGGAATGGACTTCCCAGAACGGTACGATCCGGTCGTACAGTTCAGCCGTGTAGCGCAAACGCACCTCGTCCGGATCCCACGCGGTCATGTCGCCTCCAGCATGATGGACTGCCACGGTTCAAGGGAGAACGCCGCCGTCGCGCCAACGGCCTCCACAACCACGTCGCCGCACAGGAAGGGCGAAACGGCGGCCGCGCCCGGCACGACAGCTTCAACATCGCGGGCGTCCCACCCGGGATTCGTGAACGTCAGCACCATCGAACCGTCCTGGCGGACGAGTCTCGAAACGCGGATGGGAGGCTCGGGCAAGTCGTCGCCCCCCTGGATGCGCACGAACGGCCGCACGCCGCAAGGCTCGAGAATCCGCATCACGAACTTGCGCAACGGCACGTTCCCACCCGCCCGTGCATATTCCGGAAACGCACTGAAGGCAAATGCGTACGCCTCGCCCTTCCCGAACCTGTTGCGGAGGATCAAGGGGCGGCCGCCATCCTGCTCGAGCACCTCCGCCGTGGTGGGGCTGACGAGGTCGAGGAACCCCTTGACCGCGACACCGTAGGGATTGTCCTGCGGCAGAAGGCATTTGTGGTCGAGGAACTGGTCCTCGTCCTTCTCAAAGCCAAACACCTTGTCAAGACCGCCGCCCGGCAGCATCCGCCAGGCGCGTCCATCGGACTGCTTGAACGCCAGATTGTGATCCGCGATCACGCATCCGCCTTGCTCCACGAACCGGCGGACGCCGTCGCACACGGCCTGGTCGAGCGCATAGGCGAACGGCAGCACGAGCGCGCGCAACGACGGATCAAGACCCGTGCAGACCATCTCCGCGCTGACGATCTGCGGCGTGACACGGGCATCCAGAAAAAGCTGCATGGCGCCGCATTCGCCATCGACAACCTGAGCGGCCACGCCGTCCGCGGCGGAAAAGGTGGCGCCGGAATGGAGAATCGCCACTTGTGGACGCCGCTCGGCGTCCGAGAGACGCCTGCCAAGCGCAGCGACGTCCGCCGCATGGCGTCCGGCCGCGATGGCGCGTGGCAACGGCTTGCCGTCGGCGCGGCACATGCCGTGGGTGCCCGCTTCAAAATCTGTGAAGCGCGGCCGCCAGCACCAATACATGACGCCCTTGGCGCCAAGGCCGGCCGCCATCGTGACCTCGCTCAGCAACTCCTCGTTGTTCGGGGTGTTGTGGTCGTAGTTGTAGGCTCGGCTGCCGCCCGTCTGCTCCACCACGAAGAAGGACTTGCCTTCGCACGCCGCGATCGACGCCGCCACCGTGAGCGAAAGCTCCATCTTGCTCGATGGACGGAGGAAGCAGCTCACCCCGACGATGTCCGCTGAACGACCAAGCTCCCACACGTCGTTCTCCAAACCATCGTTTTCCGAGGGAAGCGTGGACATCTCGATAAGAGTCGGCTGCGTGGCGCCGCCCTTTTTGAGAAGCGAATCAGCCCATTTGATGTTCTTCGCAAAATTTGACGCCATGAACCGGCTCCAGTCGTTCCAGGCGGCATAGCCGCCGCGATGCCCACTCGGGCCGCGGGGAGGCCGGACGGAGGCAAAATCGGCGAAATCCACCGGCCCCTCTGTGCCCCATGCCTTGTTCAGGCGGTCGATCGTCCCATATTTTCGCTCCACCCATGCACGGAAACGCGCCTGCGTATGCTCGCAGAAGCAGATCGGCTTCTCATGTTCGCCGTAGAGGAAGGGTTCACCCCAGATCACCCAGCCGGCAACGCGCTCGTCGCCCTTGTAGCGTTCCGCCAACGCGCATAGAAATCTTTCCGCCAAGGCCAAATACCACGGGTCGTCAAGGCAGGGGATGTTGTGAATGCTCTTCAGCGCGACGCCGTGGTCGTCAATGTCCACGCACCCTCGTCCGCTGTATTCATTCTCCATCCATGCAGGCATGTGGTAGCCGACGGTGTTCTGCGTCGCAACGTTCAGGATCGCCAGGATGCCGTTCTTCTTGCACAAGTCGAGCAGAACGTCGATTTGCGAAAAGTCGTACACGCCTTTCGACGTCTCGATGCGACTCCATTCGCAGAAGCCGTGGAGACACGTGTAGCCCAACGCCTTCATTTTGGCGATGTCCGCCGGCCATTCCGAAATGTCCGGGCCTTCCGTACGACAGAACGGCGCGTACATGGCGCCGACAATCACCCGGTCGTCCGCAATGCGTTGCGGAACGGCCTTTGTCTTTGTCATGAACCCGCGTCCACCCACGCCCAATGTCGATTCGCTCCGAGACTGAAGCATGTTCTGTCCTTTCCTGTTCGTTGGGATGGCGGAGCTTCGCAACGACGCTTCAACATTCCTGCAAGACTTTTCCCTTGTAAAAACGTCAACCGTGTCGGGCGACTCTCGGCCAAGCTTCTCCACGCCACAAAGTGTAGCATCCGCCCCAAGCAAAAAGTGTTCCTTTTGCGAAAAAAATCAGCCCTGATTCTTTTTCCGCCATTCGCGCATGGACATGCCGGTGCGGGCGCGGAAGATTTTCCGAAGTTGAATGTCGGAGCCGTAGCCGCAGAATGAGGCAATGGCGCCGATGGGCGTGTCGGTGCGTGCAAGAAGCGTCTCGACTCGCTCCAGGCGAACGTGCTGGATTTCATCGAGAATGGAACGCCCCATCGCCTCGCGAAAGCGCAGCTCGAAGAGACGGCGCGACCCTGGGAACCGCGCGATGAGATCACGCGGCATCAGGCCGTCGCACGCTTCGCGGCGAATCATCTCAACGGCAGCGAGAATGCGCGGCTCGCGGCGACCAGAACCGCATGTCGATTCTCGCCGCACCGCAAGAAGCGGGCCGAACATGTACTCCGCAGGAGCGTCGGGATGGCCTGAAAGCATGAAGTCGAGCTGCCTTGCAGCCTGGTGGCCGGCTCGCTCGAAGTCGAGCTGGATGCTGGAAACGGGAGGATCGGACGCTTCGCTGACGGGTTCGTTGTCGACGCCGAGAAGCGTCAAATCCTGCGGGATTCGCCGCCCTGCCATTTGGCAGGCGGCGACGACTTCCGCAGCCGTGCGGTCGTTCACGGCGAACACGGCGCAGGAACGCGGGAGCCGGGCCGCCCAGCGAGCCAGACGCGAAATTTTTTCCTCGACGGTTTCGTCACGACGAGGAAAGACGTGGCATGAACGCCCCGTTGCGACGGCGAACGCTCGGAACGCCCGCTCTCGATCAAGCGACCACGCGCGCTTTCCGCGGAAACCGACGACCGCATAAGCCGCTGGACGGCTCGCGGAAAGTTCGCGGAATGCGGCACGGGCGACGGCTTTGTGATCAATGCCGACTCTCGGAACGGCCCCGCCATACAAGTTGCGGGCGCTGTTGAGATAGACGACGGGCAGGTCGCCAAAGCGGCTTGGCGGCAGGTCTTCTCGTCCGTCGGAACATTCAATGATGCAACCAATCGGCTCGTGCTTTGCGAGTTGCTTCAAAATTTTCGCTGGGCGCGACTCGCGTCGATCGACAGGCACGACGTCCCAGCCGCGTGCTTTCGCATAGCGGCGGATGCCGGCGAGCTTCATCTCCTGGATGCGCTCGCCGACGATCATGTCGAGATAGAGAATGCGCTCGGCGGACATGGTTTTGTCAGCAGCCGGCGTCGAGCGCCGGACGGAGCGCCCAGTCGTGGGCGTCGAGAAGGGCGATGGCCCGGGCTTCATCGACGCCGAGCTCGTCGCAGACGATGCGGATCATGCGGGCGCGAAGCTTGCGGTTCGTCGGGCGGAGGTTGATCATGAGGTTGCCGCGCACCTTGCCGGTCTTGACCATCGCGCAGGTGGAGATCATGTTGAGCACCATCTTCTGCGCGTTGCCGGCCTTCATGCGGGTGGAGCCGGTCACGACCTCGGGGCCGGTGTCCGTGACGATCGGCAGGTCCGCCTCGCGTTCGATGGCCGTCCCGGGATTCGAGGAAAGCGACGCCGTGACGGCGCCGCGTTCCTTGGCCGCCCGGAGCGCGGCGACCACGTAGGCGGCGCCGCCGGCGGCGGAGACGCCGAGCACGAGGTCGTCCGGGCCGGGGTCGAGCGAGAGGATGTCGCGCCGGCCGGCGTCGGCGTCGTCCTCGACGCCTTCGGCGGCGCGGAAGACGGCGTCGCGCCCGCCCGCGACGACGGCGACGACCGTGTCGTCGCCGACGCCGTAGGTCGGCGGGCATTCGGCGGCGTCCTGGACGGCGAGGCGGCCGGACGTGCCGGCGCCGACGTAGAGGATGCGGCCGCCCGCGGCGACGGCCGCGGCGGCGGCGTCCACGACGGGGACGATCTGCGGCAGCGCCTCGTCGACGGCGTCGACGGAGCGGCGGTTGGCGTCCTGGATGAGCCGGAGCATCTCGGCGGTGGATTCCTGGTCGAGATTCGCGGTGGCGGGGTTGCGTTGTTCAGTGCGGAGCATGGCGAAGGTTCACGTGTTTTTGAGAAGTGAAGGGTAGGAAGCGGTGAAGCGGTCTGTGAAGTCGTCCCCCGCCGATTCCGCGGCAAGCCGACAAGCCCCGAAAACAGGCGGCAGGGTCGGGACGATGACATCCGGCGCGTCCGGCCCCAGGGCTTCGCGGAGCGCGGGGACGAGCCGGTCGGCGCGGGCGGTGAGGCCGCCGCCGAGAATGAGCGGCCCGGGGGCGGCCTGCGCCGAGCGGGCGTGCCGGACGAGCGTGGCGACATGCGCCACGGTGCGCGCGAGGATGGCGCGGGCGGCCGGATCGCCCGCGTCGCAGGCGTCGAAGACGAGCGGGGCGAATGCGGCGACGTCGGCGCGATTGCCGTCGGAGAGGAAGCGTCGGAGGCTGTCGAAGGCGCTGCCGCCCAGTCGTGCGCCAACGGCCTCGACGAGCGGCCCCGGCGGCGCGAGGCCGTCCTCGAAGGCCAGCCGCTCGCGGATGGCGTCGCGGCCGAGGTCGAAGCCGCTGCCCGCGCCGTCGAACAGCCAGCCCCAGCCCCCGGTGCGCCGGAGCGCGCCGGCGCCGTCGTCCTGGAAGACGACGCATCCCGTCCCCAGAATCGCGGCCGTGCAGCCCCCGTCGTGCGGGACGCTGGCGATGACGTTGCGGATGTCGGAATCGACCTGGATCGAGAGCGCCGGGAACTTGGCGCGAAGCGCCTGCGCGAGCTGGTCCCGGTTGTCGCCGACAAGCGATCCGGCGACGCCGGCGAAAACACGGGCGCCCACCTGTTCCTGCGGAAGCAGCGCCTCAAGACCCGATGCGATTTCCGAACCGGCTCGATCAAGCCCGACCGCATTGGGATTGCAAGGCCCACGCAGGAGCCGACGCAACGCCTGCCCCTGCGGCGAACACAAGACGAATTCCGTCTTCGTCCCGCCGCCGTCGACGCCAACCAGCATCGGAGCCGTTCCGGAGTTTGAACACGAGCCTTTCATGCCCTGCATTGTAGCAAAACCCCAAAAGCAAAGACAGCCTTGAGAAACGGAGCCACTTAGGTTAAACTAGGCTGCACTGTGCTAACTTCCATGCACAGGTCAAGTCTATGCTCGAAACAACCTCAAATTCCATCTACGCTATGCACGCACGCCTTCTTCTCTCACTCGGACTTCTCACTTCCCTGCTCTCAGTCGCGGCCGGAGGCCCGCTGGACAACGCCTGGCTCAAAGGAACCACGGACAAAGACCCGGTCTCGTACAAGACCGGCGAGGACATCGTACTGACGCTCACGCCCATGAACGTCGAAGGCGAGGTCGCGGAAGGCGAACACTTCCTCGATTGGAAGCGTTCGGGCGACGACGGGATCAAGGATGGCGGCCGACTGCCGTTCGACGGCAAAACGCCGTTTGTGTTCACCAACCGCCTCGACTCCCCCGGGTTCTTCCGCCTGTTTGCAAAAGTGGTGGACCAAAAGGGGAAGACCTTCCAGAAGAGCTTCACCGGCGACGCCACGACCCCCGAAGGCAAGAAGGCCATGAACGAATTCGAACGCTCCCGCAAGGACGTCTTCTTCGATGGCG
Organism: Kiritimatiellia bacterium; assembly: GCA_050942875.1. Taxonomy (GTDB): domain Bacteria; phylum Verrucomicrobiota; class Kiritimatiellia; order RFP12; family UBA3636; genus JAAZAI01. The sequence continues at coordinate 20,693 of JBMNOD010000026.1, read as the reverse complement.
GCGCAGGGGCCGACATCGCCAATCTCACCCTCGATCCAGAGCCGGAGGACTTCGATGCGTTCTGGGAAGGCCAGTGGAAGCGCCTGGACCGCGTTCCCATCAAAGCCGACCGCGTGGAACTCCCCAGCTCAAACCCCAACGCGCGGATTTTTGCCGTTCGCGTGGACTGCGCAGGGTTGCGTCCGGTGACGGGCTATCTGGCCGTGCCCAAGGCCGTGGACGAGGGGGGGAAATTCCCCGCGAGACTCGAAACGCACGGCTACAGCGGCGACCGCTGCACACATGATGCCCCTGGCTGGATGCGCGACAACGAAATCATCTTCAACATCAATGCCCATGGCCTCAAGCTCCCGGCGTTTGGCGCCACCGAGGCAGACACCAAGGCGCTGCGCTGGGAGATTCGCTCCCACGGCTGCACCTATGCGTTCGATCCAAAACAGAACGACGATCCCGAAGTCGCCTATTTCAACGGCATGGTGCTCCGCGTCAAGCGCGCGCTCCAGTTCTTGAAGACCGTCGAAGGCTGGAACGGCACCGACCTCTTCGCCTCCGGCGGAAGCCAGGGCGGTCTGCAGACCATCTGGGCCGCCGGCTGCGGCGAAGGCGTGACACGCGCCGACTCGGGAATTACCTGGTGCTGCGACATGCGCATGAACGGTCTTCTCCGCAAGGATCCCGCGAAGAATCTCGCCGCCGACGGATGGTACATCGAGTGGACCGACGCCATGGGCTACTATGACGCCATCAACTGGGGGAAACGAATCCCGGCCACCTGCATGACGACCATCCCCCGCGCCGGCATCGGCGACTACTGCTGCCCGCCGACAGGCATCGCCAAGCTCTACAACGCCATCCCAGGCAAAAAGAAGATCGTCTGGGTCCAGGGATCCCAGCACGGCTACGTCCCGCCTCAATACGAAGGCCGCGACTGGACGTACACGTCAGGCGAGTAGCGTCTCAAGCCCATGGAAAGCGGCGTGCTCGACGTCGTCCATCATCCGGTAGCGGCTCGTCAGGTCGTCGGCATGCGCCTGGACTTCGGCCCGCCCAGGTTCTTGAACCGCGGCGAAGCGACGAGCAGGAAGCCCGCCCGCGCCTTGCGCATTTTCTGATTTTTTTTCCATGCGCGAGATTCTACCACATCCGCAATTCAAAAGTGGTGCTTTCCGCCAAAAAAATTGTAATCGACCAGTCGAAGAGGTCGGGCGACTTTCGGCCACGGATTGGCTTGGCCGAATGCCTGTCGCTAGCCGCTAGAGGCTAGTCGCTAGTGCCGGAAGGCAGCTTTGTCGAATCCAGCGGCCAGGGGCTAGTAAGTCCAAAGTCCAAGGCCCAAAGTCGAGCCTGAGGGCGGCTTTGTCGCGATCTTTGTCGAGCTTTCAAGACCGATCCAATCCGTCGGATCAGGCCGATCAGACCGATCATTGATTTCGCGCAGCGAAGTCCCCGCGCCCCGATTCCGTTGCCTCAGAGGTGGGGCGACGCCGTCCCGGCGAGCCGCCATTCGCCCGCGCCCCGGCGCGGTGCGCCCCCACGGGTTGGGAAACCCGTTCCCCTTTTCTTTTCCCATTCATTGTAATCGCGAAGAATTATTCAATATTACGGTGGCAGCGTCCCGACAGCGCCCGCGACACAGCCCACGCTTCTCCTGTGGGTGGGCACCGCGTGCCCTCCCAATCCGCCCCGCTGGAGCCCGCCGTCCTCGGCGCGTCGTTCGCCATCCCGTGGGTTCCGTTCACGTACTCGTTCGCATTCGCGAACTCAAACCGCTCGCTTTGTAATCGTCGATCATCTGGACAACGCGTGCGCAGCGTCCGTAGGCGTCGCGTGCGAAGGCAATGCGCACCGCGTAGGATCATTCATTGCTAACCCCAAGGTTCTAACCATTTCTCTTGGGGTGCCCCCGCCTCCCCTTCTTGTGACAATTTGTCGCAGCGCTGTGGGACAGGAAAAGCTTCGGCGAGTAGAAGGCGCCGGAAACAGGTGTTTTTCGTCGTCGGCACACTTTCTGCTTCCCTCCCAATCAAATTGGAGGTTACACGCCATGATGTTTGATCCACTGTATTTCATTTTCCTCGCACCCGCCCTCATCTTGTCGCTCATCGCGACGACGATGGTCCAGACGACGTTCGCCCATTACGCGAAGCAGCCTTCCTCGGGCGGGCTGACCGGCGCGCAGGCCGCCGCGCTCATGCTGGCGCGCTCGGGCGCCGTGGACGTCAAGATCGAGCACGCCCGGGGCTTCCTGGGCGACCACTACGACCCCACGTCGAAGACGCTGCGCCTCTCCAGGGAGGTCTACGGCTCGACCAGCCTCTCGGCCATCGGCGTCGCCTGCCATGAAGCGGGCCACGCCCTCCAGCACGCCAGCGGCTACAAGCCCCTTGTCCTGCGGTCGGCGCTCGTCCCCCTGGCGCAGTTCGGCAGCTCGTTTTCCTACTGGTTCATCCTGATGGGGCTTCTCTTCGCGCAAGCGCCCTTTGGCATCAGCCTCATCAAGATCGGCATCGTGCTCTTTTCCGCCGCCGTCGCCTTCTCGCTCGTCACCCTGCCCGTGGAATGGAACGCCAGCGCCCGCGCCAAGCAGCAGATGGTCGCCTGCGGCATCGTCTCCGGCAGCGAAGCCAAGGACTCGGGCAAAGTGCTCAACGCCGCCTTCATGACCTACGTCGCCGCCGCCGCCAGCGCCGTGCTCACCCTCCTCTACTACCTCGTCCGATCCGGCCTCCTCGGCGGACGCCGGGACTAGCGTCCAGCGGCCAGCAGCCAGCGGCTAGGAATCAGGTCAAAAGGGGTCTGGGGCAACGCCCCGGCGGAAACTCTTCACTCCTCACCCCTCACTCCTCTCTAAAAAAATCGTAATTTCCAACACCATGAACAACATCGAAACAAAAAACTTTCAAACCGAAGTCAGCCAGCTTCTCGACCTCGTCATCCACTCGCTCTATTCAAAAAAGGAAGTGTTCCTGCGCGAGCTGATCTCCAACGCCTCCGACGCGATCGACCGCGACCGCTTCGAGTCGCTGACCGACGCCTCGAAGCAGGCCGACGCGCCCTATGAAATCCGCCTCACGCCCGACAAGGCCGCCAAGACGCTCGTCGTCGCCGACAACGGCATCGGCATGACGCGCGAGGAAGTTGAGGCCAACATCGGCACCGTCGCCTCCTCCGGCACCAGAAAGTTCCTCCAGGCGCTCAAGGAGCGCGCCGACGCCCCCGAGATGATCGGGCAGTTCGGCGTGGGCTTCTACGCCGCCTTCATGGTGGCGGAGTCGGTCGAGTTCGTCACGCGCCGACGCGGCGAACCGGCCGTCGTCTGGCGCTCCGACGGGCGGGGCAGCTACGAGATCGGCGAGACCGAAGCGCCCTTCGAGCACGGCACCGCCATCACCCTGAACCTGCGCGACGACATGCTCGAATACGCCGACCCCTGGCGCATCCGCGACATCGTCAGGCGCTACTCCGACTACATCGCCCACCCCATCGTCCTCATGCCCGACCCCTCCGAAAAACCCGAGGAAAAGAGCGAGGACGACAAAGGCGCCGCCGCCAGGCAGGAAGCCCAGCCCGAAACGCTCAACTCGATGAAGGCGATCTGGAAGCGCGCCAAGGACGACGTCTCGAAGGAAGAGGCCGCCGCCTTCTACAAGCACATCGCCCACACGGCGGAAGACCCCCTCTCCACGATCCACTTCGCCGCCGAAGGCGCCACCGAGTTCTGCGCCATGCTCTTCATCCCCGCCTCGGCGCCCTACGACCTCTTCTTCCCCAACGCGCGCCAGGGCCTCCAGCTCTACGCCCGCAACGTCTTCATCGGCGACGACATCAAGGAGCTCCTCCCCCGGTACCTGGGCTTCATGCGCGGCGTCGTCGAATCCTCCGACCTGCCCCTCAACGTCTCGCGCGAAATGCTCCAGGACGACGCCGTCATCCGCCGCATCCGCAAGGTCCTCGTCGGCAAGATCATCGGCAACCTCGAGGACATGAAGAAGAACCGCCCGGACGACTTCGCCGCGTTCAACCGCGAATTCGGCCGCCTGATCAAGGAAGGCGTCCACAGCGACTGGGAGAACGTCGACAAGCTCAAGGAGCTCGTCCTCTTCCCCTCCACCTTCTCCGAAGACGAAACGAAGCCCGTCTCGCTGGCGGACTACGTCTCCCGCATGCCCTCGGGCCAGAAGGACATCTACTACCTCTCCGCCGACTCGTTCAACGCCGCCCGGCACTCCCCGCTGCTCGAGGCGTTCGCCGAGCGCGGCTACGAAGTGCTCTTCTTCACCGACCCCGTCGATGAATTCGTCGCCGACCGCCTGCGCGAATACGACGGCAGAAAGCTCCGCGCCATCGACAAGGGCGCCATCGACCTCGACGGCGGCGACGACGCCAAGGACAAGGCGAAGGACAAGGACGGCAAGGACGTCCCGACCGAAGCGGAAAAGGCCTTCAAGCCCCTCTTCGACTACCTCGCCGACCGTTTCAAGGACGACATCAAGGCCGTCCGCCTGTCCTCGCGCCTGACCGACTCGGCCTGCTGCCTCGTCGCCGACGAGCACGCCCCCAGCGCGCACATGGAGCGCGTGATGAAGGCCTTCAACCAGGAAGCGCCCAAGTCGCTGCGCATCCTCGAGCTCAACCCAAGGCACCCCCTCATGGAGCGCCTGCTGGAGATGGCGAAGACGGACGCCGACGCCGACGCGCTGGCGGACGCCGCGGATCTGCTCTACGGCCAGGCCCGCCTCGCCGAAGGCTCGCCCATCGACGACCCCGCCCGCTTCAACAAGCTCGTCAGCGCCATGATGCTCAAACAAGCATGAACAAACACCTCCGCGAGTTCCTGCTGCCCAGGCCCACCCGACGCTTCCGGGTGCGACTCGCGCTCGTCGCCGCCATCGCCTACGGCTTCTTCGGCCACATCTGCCTGCCCATGCGCCTCAAAGGCGCCAGCATGGAGCCGACCTACCGCGATGGCGGCTTCGTCTTCTGCTGGCGACCCGCCGCCTGGTTCCAAGCGCCGCAGCGCGGCGACGTCGTGATCATCCGCTTCGCAGGCAAGCGCGTGGCGCTCCTCAAGCGCGTCGTCGGCCTCGCCGGCGACACCATCGCCTTCGAGAACGGCACGCTCGTCCGCAACGGCCTTTCCGTCGCCGAGCCCTGCATCGCCGGGCCCTGCGACTGGAACCTCGCGCCGCGAACCGTCGCCGAAGGCAACATCTACGTCGTGGGCGACAACCGCGCCGTGGACATGGACGTCCACGACTTCGGCGAAGTCGGCGCCCACCGAATCCTGGGGAAACCGCTATGGTAGTCAATCTTCGCAAAGCCCTCGTCGCCGCCGCCGCCGTCATGTTGGCGTCCGCCTTCCTCCTTTGGATGCTCCGAGACGACGAAGCCGGCCGCGTCCGCAAGCGCTTCGACGAACTCGCCGATCTGGCCGAAGTCGCCCCCGGCGCCCACATCATCGCCACGGGTCTCGCCAGCAGCAACCTCGGCGAACTCTTCACCGACCCCGCCACGCTGCGAACGCCGCTGTACGACCTCGGCGGCGGCGCCTACTCGCGACAGCAGATCGTGCAAAACGCCGCCGCCATCAAAGGCGGCTGCGAACGCCTCGCGCTGGAATTCATCGACCTCAAGACGCACTTCCCGTCGCCCGACACCGCCGTCAGCACCGTCACCATCCGCGTGAGAGGCACGCACCGAGCCGCCGGCTCGTTCGACGAGACCCGCGAACTCGAATGCCGCCTCGTCAAGGAAGACGGCGCATGGCGCTTCGCCGACTGCACCGTCGTCGACGTCCTCGTTCACTGATACGCCCTCTCCCGTGGGCGAGCGCCACGTGCCCGCCCAGCCGCCCTTCGCCCGCGTCCTGGCGCGGTGCGCCCCGCATTTCTGGGGTCTGTCCCCTGGTTTTCGAGGAAAATAGGGGACAGACCCCAAAAACGCGCCTCTCCCGTGGGCGGGCACCGCGTGCCCGCCCAATCCGCCACCCCTCTCGCCCTCCGCGGCGCGCTACGATCGCCGCGCCAGCGCCTCGATCGTCGCCAGGCGGCGATCGATCCACGCCTGCGGGTCGTCCACGTACCCGTCGGGCATCGTGACGATGGCTGCGCCGCACGCGGCGCAGCACCCGCCGGGCGTCGAAAGCGGCGCGTCGCACGCAGGGCAGCGCCGCATCAGCAGCTCGCCGCAGAACACGCAATGACGCCCGCCGCCCGCCGTGCCCAGCGGCATGAAAAAGACGTCGCTCCCGACGGCATACGGCAGATTCGTGGGACAGTTGAAACCCGGACACACCGCCGCCCCAGCCCCCCCGACACCCGGAACGAAAGCCTGGGGCTTCGCTTCCGAAGCCCCGGGCAGCGTCACATTCAAGATCTTCGCCAGCTTCTCCAGCGACTCCCGCGACAGCGCCTCCGCCCGCCCGGCCTCCATCATGCTCACGGCCGACTGCGTGCAGCCCACCTGCGCCGCCAGCGCGGCCTGCGTCAGCCCCGCCGCGATGCGCGCCCTTCGTAGTTCTCTGTAAATCGCGTCCATCAACAAAAATCCTCGCGACCCCGCCGCCACGGCCAACCGCTCCGGCATCCATCGCTGTCTCGGTGGCACAGTATGCACCCTGACGCCCCTCCAGTTCAAGCGAAAGTTATCAACCCCTCTTGATAACTTTGTTGATAACCTTGATGTCAACAAGCCAAAAGTAAAATCTACAAAAACAAAACCACTCTACTTCAAAGACTTATGACATTATCAACAATCTTATCAACGCTTGATAATAAAATAGGGAAAATAGGGGACAGACCCCTAAAAAAAAGGCTCTTTACATACGAACCTCTGGCGACTAACGACTAGGGAGTGTTTTTGGGGCTGTCCAAAAACACTCGCAGGCGCAGAAACAGCGCAAGGGCCGCGGCATACCAGAGCGCGACGTGGAACGGTGTCCATTGGCCGGACGGGAACGAGGCCAGCGGCAAGTTCGCAAAGATCGATGCGGACCGCACGAGGCAATGGGCGAAGACGAGGTTGGCGTGGTTGAAGGTCTCGGCAAGCCAAGGGCTGAAAATCCCGGCAACAAGGCTCATCGCCGCCGTGACGATCATGATCGTGGACAAGGGCACCACCAGCAGGTTGGCGAGGAGCGAGGCGGGGACGATGTTGCCAAAGCAAACCGCCGTCACCGGAGTCGAGGCAATCCACGCCGCAAGCGAGACGCAAAGCGAATCGCGCGTCATGTTCACCCCCTTCGAAAACACCTTCTTCAACCCGCGTGCAAGGCGGTTTGGTCGCCGGGCTTGCAAGAGCGCGTCTTCAAGATCCAGCGGGGGCTTGCATGCACGGGCGGCCTCCCGCCGCGCCTGCATCCATGCTGCGGCACGGCCCGCCGCATCGGTGAAGATCGGCACCATCAGGAGAATCCCCGCCGTGCAGATGAAGGAAAAGATGAAGCCGAGATCGAGGAGTTCGCGTGGATTGTTCGCCAGCAGGATCAGCGCGGCCGCGCTGACCGACGACAGGGAGTCGCGCGGGCGACCCACCAGGGGCGCCGAGTGGAAAAAGAGCGCCATCAGGCAGGCGCGGATCGCGCTCGGAGCCGCGCCCGTGGCAATCGTGTAGGCGACGATCATCGGCCCGAAGACGAAGACGCGGTAGCGGAACCGGATCGGCAGCGCCGTGAGGCCGGTGAGCATGATCGTGGAAACGATGTTGACGTGCAAGCCCGAGATCGAAAACACGTGCACCGTTCCCGACATCCTGAAAAGCTCCATCACCTCGCGCGGCACATCCGAGGTCAGGCCCAGGGTCATCGCCTTGACCAGCCCGGTGGACTCCCGATGCTCGGCCATGCCCAACGAAAGAATCTTCTCGGCGTAGCCGCGCATCTCCCAGAGCTTCATCGCCACCGGCGACGCGTCCATCGATTCGCGTCGTTGCGTCGCGGGGCTTCGTCCGCGGATTTGCAGGATCACGAGCGGCGGGCCGCGGCGGCGTTCGATTTCGCGGATGCGGCCGTTGAGCTGCCACCCCTCCCCTGCGGCTGGCAGGCGGAACGACTGCATGTTGTGCACCATGCGTTCAGGGCCATACCAATCGACTCGGACGATGGCGTCGTGCATGCGAATTTCGCCTGCTTCGTGTGGAAGCGTCTTGACGCTGACACGGAAGCGGGCGCGGGCCGACCCCGGTGTGAGCACGGTGATCGTGGGTGCGTCGATCACGCGGCCACGGATGACGGCGTCCTCGCGGCTTTCTTCGATTTCACGAAAGCGCTCAATCGCCTCGAAGTCCTTTTGCGCCGCAAGCTGTCCTGAAACGCAGGCCGAAAAGCCCACCGACGCAAGGAGCGCCGCCGACGCCGCGCGCCGCCAGTGGCGGCGCTGCCGCGCCGCAAGGCGGCAGGCCGCCCAGGCGAGCAGGGAAACGGCGATGGCGACGATGCAGGGCGCGAGCGTCTCGCGATGCGCGAGCCCGACCCACGTGCCGACGACAAACGCAAGGCACACGGCCACGAGCGGGTGGCGACCCGGCGGGGCCCGCGTGATTCCTGTCATGTTTTCCCAAGCTTGCATTTGTGGCGTCCGCCTTGGGGCCGGGGCTTCAACGTGGATTGGGGCGGTAGCCGGACGGCGCCGCCCGGAAGCTGATCTCGCGGACGGTTTTCTTTCCGAAGTGGGCGTTGATCTTGGCGACGAGGTTCCGGGCGCCGGCGCGCTTGAGCTCGGCCAGCCAGGCGGAGCCGGCGACATAGACGGCGAGAACGCCGTCCGTCAATGCGCCGGGGATGGTGCGCCGCGCGAGGTCGGAGCCGACGATCGCCACCCAGTCGGCCTGGATGCGGTTCTCGTCAACCGAACAGGTGATGCCGAGCTTTTCGAAGACGTCGCCAAGGATTTCCGATATCGGAACCGCCTCTTTGAAAGGCGGGCGCGGCAACGGATCCTCGATCTGGCATCGCTCGCGCTCGACCTGCCAGCGAGTGAAGTCGAAATCCTTGGGCAGCGAGCGTCGAAGGGACATGGCGTCAATCGGCCTTCTTCTGGCTGAACAGCCAGGCGAGCACCTTGCGGTCGGCGTAGGTCTGCGTCCAGACGTCGTGTCCGATGTCCGCGTGCTCGACATACTCGACCTTCGTGCCGCCCGCCGCGCGGATGGCCTCGACCATGGAGCGCGAGCGGAAAACGGGGACGGCGCCGTCCTGGTCGCCATGGACGACATGGATGGGGACGTCCACGAGGCGCGCGGCGAGGTTGGTGTCGCCGCCGCCGCAGATGGGCATGCCCGCGGCGAACTGGTCCGGGAAGCGCTGGAGCATGTCCCACGTGCCGTAGCCGCCCATGGAGATGCCGGTGACGTAGATGCGCGACTCGTCGATCGGAAGCGCGGCCTTTTCCTTCGCGAGAATCTCGATCACGGCCTGGAGCGGCTTCGAGGGCTTGTCCGCCATGGCGTGCGCCGATGCGCCCCACGGGGCGTTGACCCACTGCATTCCGACAGGGCATTGCGGCACGACGAGAACGGCGGGGTGTCCGTCCGCGATGAAGTCGAGCATCGGGGATATGCCGTGGACGAGCTGGGCGGTGTTGTTGTCGCCGCGCTCGCCCGCGCCGTGAAGGAAGAGGACGAGCGGGAGCTTTGCGGCCGCGTTGGTGGCGGCGGCAGGCACGTGGATTCGGTAGCCGATGGTCAGGCCTTCCGATGAGGTGTGGGTTTTCGCAGTCATAAGCGAGGCGGCGGATGCGGCGATGGCGCAAGGTGCTCCCAGAATGGCGGCGGCGGCGGCAAAACAGACGTGACGGGTGAACATGGCGGAATTCTCCAAAACGGTTTGATTGGTTGGTTTGAATGGTTGGTTGGTTGGTTTGATTGACTTGAACTACTCGAAGCGGGCGGCGCCGGTGCCTTCTTCGACGCCGCCGACGACGATCGGGGACGCCCTGGCGCGCTCGAGGGCGTTGAGCGCCTTGGCGGCGTCCTTGCGCGACACGGCCATCACATAGCCGATGCCCATGTTGAAGACGCGGAACATTTCCATGGGATCGACGCCGCCCTTCTCCTGGAGCCAGGTGAAGATCGGCGGGACCTTCCAGGCGTCGCGGTCGAACACGGCGTCGGTCGTCCTGGGCAGCATGCGCGGGACGTTGTCGATGAGGCCGCCGCCGGTGATGTGCGCCATGCCGCGGATGGTCGCGCCGGACTCGCGAACGGCGAGGACGGGCTTGAGGAAACTGCCATGCACCGCGAGCAGGACGCTCTCGAACGTGCGCCTCGTGCCCGGAACGATGTCCTGGAGCGTCTTCTTCTCCTGCTCGAAGACGATCTTGCGGGCGAGCGAATAGCCGTTCGTCTGGAGCCCGGTGGACGGCAGGCCGATGAGCACGTCGCCCGGGCGGATCTTTTCGCCGGTGACGATCTGCTTTTGATCGACGACGCCGACGATGGTGCCGACGAGGTCGTATTCGCCCGCCGGGTAGAGGCCGGGCATTTCGGCGGTTTCGCCGCCGAGCAGCGCGCAGCCGTTTTCGCGGCAGGCTTTGCAGAGGCCCTTGACGACGCTGGCGAAGACGGGGGCGGAGAGATGCGCCGTGCCGATGTAGTCGAGGAAGAAGAGCGGCGTGGCGCCCTGCGTGAGAATGTCGTTGACGCAGTGGTTGACGAGGCATTGCCCGACGGTGTCGTGGCGCCCGGCCATGTGGGCGACTTTGAGCTTCGTGCCGACGCCGTCCGTGGAGGCGACGAGCACCTGGCCCTTGCCGGGGGAGCGGAAGAGGCCGCCGAAGGTGCCGATCTCGCTCATGACGCCCGGCGTGCGAGTGCCGGCGACGGCCTTCTTGATGGCCTTGAGGCCGCGATCCATTTCATCGATGTCAACGCCGGCGGCGGCGTAGGCGGATTGGGCGGGCTGCTGGGGGGAGGTTTTCTTCTTCATCGTGGTGTGAGGGCGAGCTTGACGATTTCCTCCGTCGTCTGCGGAGGGTTGGGGGATTGGGCGATGGCGCGAACGGTCTTGACGGCGGCGTCCTGGGTATGGCCGAGCGCCGTCAACGCGAGCACGGCATCGCGGAATTTTTCGGAGAGCGGCGATTCGGCGGGCGCGGCGAAGGCTTCGAGCGGGTCGATTTTGTCGTGGAGTTCGACGGCGATGCGCTCGGCCGTCTTCTTGCCGATGCCGGGGAGCTTGGCGAGGCGCTTGGCATCGCGCTCTGCGATGCAGGTGCGCAGTTCGCGCACGCTCATGCCGCCGAGCGCGCCGAGCGCCGTCTTGGGGCCGATGCCGGAGACGTTCTGGAGCAGGCGGAAGATGTCGCGCTCGCCCGTCGTGGCGAAGCCGAAGAGGAGGTGCGTGTCTTCGCGAATGTGGTCGTGGATGAGCAGGCGGCACGGTCGCCCTTCGGGCGGGAGCGCGTCATAGGTGCTCAGGGGTATGAGCACCTCGTAGCCCACGCCGTTGACGTCGATGACGACGTCGGCGGGCGTTTTTTCGAAGAGCGTACCGGAAAGAAAAGCGATCATGCAGAGGTTGCTCGACGATGGTTACTCGACAATGGTCACGGGCGTGCCGCGCGGGAGCAGCATGAACACTTCGGCGACGTCGTCGTTGCGCATGCGCACGCAGCCGGCGCTCGACTGCTTGCCGATCGTCGAGTTGTCCCAAGTTCCATGGATGCCGTAGCCGCGCACGCGGGGCGTGTCGCCTGTCGCTTCAAGCGCCAGCCAATGGGTGCCGAGGATGTTCTTCGGATCGCCGTAGCGCACCATTGGCGAACCATCGCCGGGCCACCAAGGCGGTTCGGAGATTTTATCGACGATCTTGAACGTGCCGGCGGGCGTCTTGGCCTGTGCGCCGGTGCCCACGCTGTAGTGCTTGAAGAACTTGCCGCCGAGGAAGAGTTCCAGCGTGTTGCGGGACTTGGACACCCGCACGGAGAACGCCGGGCGCTCGGGGAAGACGAGCGTCTGGCCGATGCGGATCTTCGCGGCATCCTGGATGTTGTTGGCCTTTTGGATGAGCAGCGAGGGGCAGTTGTATCTGGCCGCGATCTTTGAAAGCGAGTCGCCGGACTTCACGGCATAGACGACTTTGCCCTTGGCCGGACGCGGCGAGACGTACAACGCGATGCTCAGGCGGCCGATGGCGTCTCGGACTGTGCTCCGCGCAGGCTCCTGGACGCGGTCGACGATGTCGAGGAGCTGGTCGCGGGCCTGTTCGAGCCGACCGGCGTTTTCGAGCTGGCGCGCCCGGGCGATCCACGTGTCGGCCTCGGCCTTGGAGAGGACGGGGCCCGTCGGCTGCGGCAGCGGTGGCAGCGTCGTGGTCGGCGCGGAGCCCGATGCCGTGCCTGCAGGGGCGCCCGGCGCGGCGGCTGCGCCAGCCGTTGCGGCGGGAGTGGCGGGATCCGCTGTGTCGTCGGCCGAATCGTCCTTATCCGAGCGGAAATGCACGATGGCGGCAACGACCAGCACGGCAACCAAGGCGATGGGGAGCCAAGGGAAACGCCGGGGGCGGTAATAGTCGTTAAGGTCGTGAATTTGCATGATGTGTCATCCTTTGGAACGAAGCCGCTTCATTTTGGCTTCCACAAGGTTCGTAAGGACAAAATGAAGTATAGCATTGAAAGGCGGTTTCTTTCAACTGAATTGCGGCCAACTTCATCGCCCATCACTGGCAAACCCTGCTCGCTTCCTCGCTCAAACATCACGCTCGTCCATCGTTTGCTGTCGCAGTGTCCGGGTCTGCATGTCCAACCGCCATGTCTGGACTTCGAAGGGGCCCAGCCCGAGGTCCTGGAAAAAGGCGTCCGGGGTGGAGTGGCGGATCTCGACCGCTTCGCTTTCTGCAATCAGACGATTCAAGTCGGCGACATCCTTGCGCGAGGGGCCGCCGCCATGGTTGCCGACGCCCCAGAGAAAAGGCGAGGGGCCGTCGGGACGGGACGTCGCAAGCCATTTCGCCAGCTTGTCTCCCGCCTCGCCGAACCCGGAGTTGTAATGTTCGGCGGACCGGTGCCCGAGCACTTCGGATCCATCGAAACCCACCCACACGAAATCGTCGGACGGCAGCACGCTCTGCGCGCCGATTCCGGGGCGGCAAAACAGATAGGCGTCGAACCCCGTTTTTTTGAGGATTTGCACGAGCCCGCGGGTGTGCCCGAACGAGTCGAGGTTGACGGCGGTGCGCGGACGCACCCCGAAATGCCTTTCAAAGAAGACGAGCCCCGACACCATTTGCCGGACGAAGGACTCCCCGCACGGCAGGTTGCAATCCGGCTGGACGAACCAGCCCCCCATGACATGCCACCGACCCGCCCGGACCATCCGCTGAATCCGCGCGAAGAGCTCCGGGTCGAGGCGGCGGATCCAATCGTAGGGAAACGCCTCGTTGTGGTTGAAGACATACGTGCGGTTGTCCTCGCAGAGGGCAACCGCCGAGCGGAAGGTCGAAACGGCTTCGGCGACGCCTTCCTCCCACTGCCACATGTACATGGGGTCGAGATGGGCGTTCGCGATCAGATGGACGCGGTCGGCGCGATGGGTCATGGCAATTCCTTGGAATGAAGATGATGGCTACCAGCAATGGACGCAGCCGAGCAGGTCGCGACCGGATCGGATCGCCGCCTCGGCCGCGTCGCGATCCAGTCCGACGATCTTGATCCCCTGGTCCACGGTCGCCCGGAAGACCGCCTCCATGTCGTTGAGGTGCGGCTGGCTCAGGTTGACGGCGCGCAGTCCCGGCATGGCGCAGGCGCTCGCGATGTAGTGGCTGCCGCGGCCGCAGAAGTGGACCGCGCCGCCGCCGAGCGCGACGAGCAGGCGCTCGTCGTAGGGACGGACGAAGGTGTCGTACATGTCGGGCGAGAGGTTCACGCCGGAATCCGTCCGGATCATGATTTTGCCGCCGTGCATCAGCCCCCAGTGGGTGGCCCAGTCGTTGTCGGCGACGCCGACGAGATCGTTCCACGCCGTCATGAAGCGCAGATGCGTCTCGGTGACGAGGGCGAGGACCTGGTGCACTCGCTCCGGCCTGTCGATCAGGTCGAGGAACATGTCGCTGCCCCAGAGCATTTCGCAGACGTCCATCGGCCCCTGGAGGTCGGGATGGTAGATGTGGACGTAGCGGCCGATCTTCGGGTACCGGCGCGCGATCTCGGCGAACCGCCGGCCGGCGGCGAACACGTTGGCGCCGAGACTGGTCTCCAAGGCGGGGACGCCCTTCGCGACGAAGTCCTCCATGGCCGCGGCGCCCAACGGCAGGGTGGTCTGCAGCGTCTGGGTCGATTCGTCCATCACGAAAATCTCCGCGCCGAAGAGCGCGGGCATGATCCCGGTGCCGTAGTTGGCCCGCACGCAGAGCATGCCGCCCCGGCCGCTCGCAAGCTGCGAAGCGCAGGCGCCGTACTGCTGAAGCGCCATCGCATCGAGATCCGCCTGCGCCTGGTTGACGCTGACGGCCGGCCATTCGAGCGCGCCGGGACACGGGCGGGCGCGCGACGGCGAGAAGATCGCCCCCTCGAATCGTCCTTCCGTGAACGCCAGCCAGTCCGCTTCGAGGCGGTCTTCGACTTCGGGAACGATCTGCCGTTCCAAGTCTTCCAAACAACGGTCAATCATGTCGATCCTTTTCATTCAAGAGCAGGGTTGCGCATTTCAGATGGGTTGCATGCTATCAACTTCCAGAAGGCTTGTCCATCGGATTCAATGGGGACTTGCGACCCCTTTCAGGGCTGCGGACGGGTTGCTGCAATCTGGAAGAAATGTTCGAGATCATGGTGGATGACCGGGGAAAGATCCGTCCGATCCGTCTGGTCGACAACGTTGCCCTTCGGGATCCCTGGCCGCCAACCGCCAGCCGCTCTCAATCGGGTGTGTGTCAGAAAAGTGACAGACAAATCCGGCATTGCCTATGTCATGCGCATTGAAAGGGAGTTTGGTGCAGTGCTTTCACCGCAATCGAGCCGTGCTTTGCATCGTCGCCGTTCCTTCTTGATTTCAGAAGCGTGTTTTCATTGCCATGCCCCTCCCTGCACGCCTCCGTGCCTCCGTGTCTCTGGTAAAAATGAAATGAAAAAGAAACTTGGCGGGCCTGGCGGTTTTTTCAACTGCGAAACACACGGAAAAATTTTGCGCCTTTTTGTGGCTATGGAGGAAACTCGGAATTGGGGCGCGGCCGTGGCGGCTTCGCCGAGCGGGGAATGGCCACAGAAGACAAGAAGGACACAGAAACCAATCCTGTAAATCCTGTAATCCTGTCTTGAAAATTCTAAACACACGGGCACGGAGACACAGAGAGGGGTTGGTTTTGAATTTGGCATCAGGAACGCCTCCATGTTTCATGGAAACTCAAGGAACCATGTTACGATTCTGACACACCCTTGCAAAAAACCATTGCAAAAATCTCGCGAAAAGCGCACAATCCCTTTTCATCTTTTTGGAATTGGAATTGAAACGAGGATCGACATGGTCAAGATCGACTGGAACAACCTAGGCTTTAAGTACATGGACACCGCTTGCCACATCGAATACGTCTGGCGGGACGGCGCATGGGACTCCGGCGCCCTGGTCCAGGAGCCCTACCTGAAGATGCACATTGCCGCCACCTGCCTGCACTACGGGCAGGAAGCGTTCGAAGGGCTCAAGGCGTTTCGCTGCAAGGACGGCGCGGTTCGCATCTTCCGCCCGTACGACAACGCCCGGCGGATGCTCAACACGGCGCGCAGGACGTGCATGGCGCCCGTGCCCGAGGACATGTTTGTCGACGCGCTCAAGCGCGTGGTGAAGGCCAACGAAGCCTACGTCCCGCCCTACGGGACGGGCGGCTCGCTCTACATCCGCCCCCTGCTCATCGGCACCGGCGCCCAGATCGGCGTCGCCCCGGCGAAGGAATACACCTTCCTGGTGCTGGTCATGCCGGCCGGCGAATACTACAAGGGCGGCCTGAAGCCCGTGAGATCCATCGTGATCGACGACTACGACCGCGCCGCGCCGCGCGGCATGGGCGACGTCAAGGTCGGCGGCAACTACGCCGCGAGCCTCTATGCCCATGAACAGGCCAAGAAGGCCGGCTATCCGGTGGAGCTCTACCTCGACTCGAAGACGCACAAGTACATCGAGGAGTTCGCCACGTCCAACTTCCTCGGCATCAAGCCCGATGGTACGTATGTGACCCCGGATTCGCCGTCCGTGCTGCCGAGCGTCACCAACGACACGTTGCGCCAGCTCGCAAGCGATTTCGGCATGAAGGTCGAAACGCGCCCGGTGCCCTTCGAAGAGCTCTCGACCTTCTCCGAGGTCGCCGCCTGCGGCACGGCCGTCGTCGTGACGCCGATCTACGAGATCACCCGCGGCGACACCGTCGTCTCCTTTGGCAGCCCCGATCACTGCGGCCCCGTCGTGCAAAAGCTTTACGACGCCGTGCAGGACATCCAATACGGCCGCAAGCCCGACACCCATGGTTGGTGCGTGCCGGTCGATTGATGAAGAAACCATCTGCATGGTCCAGCACCAGGGACGATCCGCGCACGGCGTGTCGGGCTCGATGATCCAGCCCTTTCGGCCTTCGAAATCGAAGAGGATGCGATGGCCGCCGCCCCGCATGTCGGAGACGAGGATCGGGTGTTTTTGGGCGATTTGTTTTTCGAGCGGTGTCATTTGCAGTCCTTTGTAGGTTTTGTCAAAAATGATTCAGGTTCGGTGGATTTTCCCGGCAGGGCGATACATGGCTTTGGAGCCGTTCCCGTATCCAAGCTGCACTGTGGCTCCCCACTCGGAAAGTTGCCAGTCGCCGGATGTTTCACCACGAACCCGGGGAGGATTTCGTTGTCGTCCAGCAAGCGGTTTCCATTGGAGTCAAGGCCGACTTTGACGGGATGGTCCGTAATTCCCGCGAAAGTGCTGGCGTCGTCGAAAACCAGCGTCGCCTTCCCGTTGGGCAGAAAGAGCGTGTCGCTTCCCTGGATCTTCTCCCCGCCGCAATGGACGGCGGCCACCATTTTGGACAACGCCCCCGACGGAGTGCAGGCGATCTCAAGGCCTGCCTGGTAGCAGCTCAAATCCGCCGACTCCACCAGATAGAGCTTGTTGGCGGGGATCGCGGGCGGATCGTCCTTCGGCGTCGGATTGGGAATGCGGTTCAAGACGCAGAGGCCGCCACCATCTCGCTCGATGGTTGCCGTTTGCATGTCTACTCCGAAGGCTTCTTGCCGTCCGCTTCTTGTTTCCTGGCGGCAGCCGCCTGCTCCTGCATGTACCCCACCAGTTCCGACGTGTCGTAGTCCATGAAGGCGTTGTTGAGAATCTGGGTGTAGCTTCTTGCAGCCCCGCTTCCCTTTTTGCCAAACTTTTTCTCATGCGGCATCCATGCTTCATAGAAAGCTTCGCGGACTTCTTCCCCCTCAAACGACCCCAATGGACGGGACGGTTTCAACGGGAACCGCCCAATCGTCTTCCTGAACAGCAGGAGGTTGTGGACACGATCCGTGATCGCATCGGTTCTTCCACGGACACAAAATAGAAAATGACGTTTCTGGCTCCATTTTGTGGCAAGCGTGTAGGGGCGAGGCGAGGTTTCATCCTCACAATAGAACGCGATTTCCTTGGGAAAGTTTTTCCCCTCAGAGAAATAATGCGGATAATGCCCCTCTTTGTCCTTGTACGCAAGCCATGCCTTCCGAAAATGCCCATGCCATTCAACCGCCAGATCGTCCTTTGTCTTCGCACGATACTGGTGCGGGGACTCCTCGTTCAAAATGTTGCGACGCACACGCAGCTTGCTTTCCTCCGTCTCAAACCGGGCGAGGCGCGCCTCGATTTCCTCCACGGGAAACTCCAAGTCCGCAACCAGGTGCCCAATGGGAACGCAGGCCAGATGTTCGACCCGTCTTCTGATGGCGTGGTTCCCATAGCCGCCGGGGCGTCCCGCCCAGCCGGAAAAATCGAGCAGCCGGTCGGCCTGGCTCGCCCGTTCCCCGGTGCTCGCAGGCGAAAGGACGCGCAGGGACTCCTCCTCCACGGCCTTGACAAGCTCCAGGCCGAAATCGCGCTTCGCCTGTTCAAGCCGGATGCGCTTCGTGGACTCCCGGGGCAGCCAGTCCACCCAGCATTGGGAATGGATTTTCGGCGCGTCCCACCGGTTGGATTGCGCAACGGCGAAAAACCCCCGAAAGCCGGAATCGGCAAGCGTTTTCCGCTGGACTGCGAGCGCCTTCATCTCCTCTTCATAGTCGGGCTCGGCCGATGCGGCGCAAAGCGGGGGCAATGCGGCGAGCGCGGTGCAAACGAGTGCCTTCAACAGATGTTTCACGAAGCGAGGGAATGCCGTTTGCATGTCTACTCCGAAGGCTTCTTGCCGTCCGCTTCTTGTTTCCTGGCGGCAGCCGCTTGCTCCTGCATGTACCCCACCAGTTCCGACGTGTCGTAGTCCATGAAGGCGTTGTTGCGTATTGCCTCGTATGTGTAGCCTGATGCACCCGGGTGGATCCCTAGTTGCCTTTCATGCGGCTTCCATGCCTCATAAAACCCTTCCTGTATCTCAGATTCGGGAAACGACCCCGTTGGGCGGGACGGTTTCAAGGGGAAGCGTCCGATCGTCTTCCTGAACAGCAGGAGGTTTTGAACGCGGTCCTTGATCGTGTCTTCATAGCCCATGACGCAAAAAATGTAGTGCCGTTTTGTATTCCACTTTGTGGCAAGTGTGTAGGGACGTGGCGAGGATTCATCCTCGCAGTAGAAGGAGATGTGTCGTGGAAGATTTTTGCTTTCTTCATGATTGTAGGGATAGCGCCCCATTTCATCCTTGAATGCAAAAGCCGCCTTCCGGAAATGCCCATGCCATTCGACCGCCAGCTCGTCCTTTGTTTTCGCACGGTACTGGTGCGGGGACTCCTCGTTCAAAACATCGACCTGCATGCGCACCCAGCCCTGCTCCGTCTCAAGCCGGGCAAGGCGCGCCTCGATTTCCTCCACGGGAAAACCCAAGTCCGCAACCAGGTGCCCAATGGGAATGCAGGCCAGATGCTCGACCCGCCACTTGATGGCGAGGTTCCCATAGCCGCCGGGGCGTCCCGCCCAGCCGGAAAAATCGAGCAGCCGGTCGGCCTGGCTCGCCCGTTCCCCGGTGCTCGCAGGCGAAAGGACGCGCAGGGCCTCCTCCTCCACGGCCTTGACAAGCTCCAGGCCGAAATCCCGCTTCGCCTGTTCAAGCCGGATGCGCTTCGTGGACTCCCGGGGCAGCCAGTCCACCCAGCATTGGGAATGGATTTTCGGCGCGTCCCACCGGTTGGCTTGCGCAGCGGCGAAAAACCCCCGAAAGCCGGAGTCGGCAAGCGTTTTCCGCTGGATTGCGAGCGCCTTCATCTCTTCTTCATAGTCGGGCTCGGCCGATGCGGCGCAAAGCGGGGGCAATGCGGCGAGCGCGGTGCAAACGAGTGCTTTCAACAGATGTTTCATGGATTCGCCTTTCGTGATATGGAGGTCAATAGATATTATATGTAAAAGGGGCGTTGTAGGTTTTTCGGATGTGGATGGTGTGCCGGAAAATCCTGCCGCGGCTTTTACGATCGGCCGAGGCTCCCGTCCCCCTGCCAAAGCCGAGCTGCAACGCGGCGGCGGCGGCGGACTTCGCCCCGTCCTCGTAGTTGAAGTCGTAGAGGTCTTGGATGTCGCATTCAAAATCGACCGACGTCACGACATATTTCGTTCCCGACGGCCAGGAATGCTGCTTCTGTATGGTGAAGCGGTATCGCGGATTGACCACGCGGCCGCGCCCGACGGTGGCGAAGGCGTCGAAGTCGTCAAAAGCCGGCCTTCCCGTTAAAAACTCGGCGGCCAACGCATACCATCCGCCATAGTCGTCGCTGTCGCCGACAAGCTGCGTCGAGGGGACGACCCAGTTGGGCGACGTTTGCGGGCTGAGGCTTGCAAAGAGGTTCGTCGCCCCTTCGCAGGGCATGTCATACCATCCGCCATCCTGCGGAAAAACGACGGTCGCATCGTTGGTGGCATTTGCCAGGACGGCTTCCGCGGCATCCTTGACGCAGGCGTTGTAGAAGGCGTGAAGCCGGGTTCCCGTTTCCGTCGGAAATTCAATGTACTGCGCCCCGGCCGTGTAGCTTTTCAACGCAAAAGGCGTCCGATTGGCCATGAACTGAGCCACCTTGCTATCGTAATTCCAGACAAAATGTGAAATAGTCGCCGTTCCACTGTCGTCGAATGTCGCGCCGCTGTTGTGCGTCAGCCATTCCGCGAAGTCAATCCCATCCGCGAAAGCGTTGATGGGAACGCTGTTTGACGAGTTGGGACGCATGTTTTGTCCGATTTTTTCCATGTCTCCATTGTAGAGGAACAGCGCCAGAAAAGACCGGGCGTTGGGGGCGATCAGCGACGGCGTGCCTTGCCCCATGAAATGGACAAATCCATAAATGTCATTGTAATGATCGTCGTACATTTCCCTCGAGATTCCGCGAAGGGTCGCATAGCGCGGGCTGTCGTCCGACTGTCTGCGATAGACCTCCAGCGGGAACGTCTGCTCGTGTTCATCGACAAGCCCGTTGCGATTGATGTCGATCCCGACGCGGATCTTGTAGGTCACCGTCCGCGCATCGCCAGGGCCGGGGATGTCCATGTCCGCGGAGGAATCAACCCCGGCCGGGACGGGGGCGTCGCTTCCGGCGACTTTGTCGCCGCCGTCGTAGGCGGCGCAGACAAAC
>JBMNOD010000025.1:0-41808 GCA_050942875.1 Kiritimatiellia bacterium | reverse complement strand
CAATCGAGCCGTGCCTTGCATCGTCGCCGTCCCTTTCTGATTTTGGAAGCGTGTTTTCATTGCCATGCCCCTCCCTGCACGCCTCTGTGCCTCCGTGTCTCTGGTAAAAATGAAATGAAAAAGAAACGTGGCGGGCCTGGCGGTTTTCAACTGCGAAACACACGGGAAATTTTTGCGCCTTTTTTTGTTTTTTGTGGCCATGAAGGAAACTTGGAATTGGGGCGTGGCCGTGGCGGCTTCGCCGAGCGGGGAATGGCCACGAAAAACACAAAGACGCAGGCGGCGCGGCGCAGGTGGAGGTTTTTTCAACTGCGAAACACACGGGCACAGAGAGGGACGTGAGGACTGGCAGGTTGCCGCTCCCACGTCCAACATGCCCATTGGTTTTGAATTTGGCATCAGGAATGCCTGTTTCGCTAACGAATTTCTAACGGATTTCTTGCGACCTGCGGGGTTGCCCAGACGGCTCCTATTCGGTATAATCATGGACAACATCCGCGCACATGTTTTCACACATCACCATTACCGCGCACATGAGGAATGAAGATCATGAACAGAAGGATATTCGCACCCGTCGCCGGCGTCCTGCTTGGCGCCGCCTGGTTCGCCGCTTCGGCGCAAGCTGCCGTTGTCGTGCTCCATGATGATGATTTTGCCTACATTACAACAGGGAACAGCACGGGCACGGGCGGGAGCGGCACGGCCTGGAATGGAGGGGGAATTTATACCGTTGACACCGTTTATCAAGCCGGCGGTGCCGTGAGGGTGGGAAATTCCAAGGTTGCAGGTTCGATCACCACGACAAATCTTGCCGTGCAGACGGGGACGCTGAACGTTCAGGTCGATGTCAAGGGATGGACCAACGTCGAAGGGGATCTCCTCGTTTCCGTCGCCGGTCAGCAGGAGACCATTGCCTACACTGCCGTGATGGCGGGAACGTTCGAGACGGTTTCGGCCAACTTCCCCGTCACATTGGGGGACTATCCGGTGACCTTTGCGACGAGCGCGAAGCGCTGCTTCCTCGACAACATCTTGATCACGCAGGAATTTCCGGACGACATGGTCCAGTTGGCCGCGCCGGTGGCGTTGCCGCCGACGGCGACGAACAAGACGTCGTTCACCGCCGCCTGGTCTCCCGTCGCCGACGCCCAAGGGTATCGGCTTTCCGTCTTTGCGCTGACCGTCGATGGCACGACGACGAATGCCGTGCCGCTTGCGGGTTCGCCTTTCTCCGTTGGTTCCGCCACGACATCGCATGGCGTGACCGGTCTGACACAGGATTCGCTCTACCGATACAGCATCCGGGCGGTGGGCAATGGCGTCACGCTTGGCGATTCGCCTGCCTCCAACACGATTGTCGTTGAAACGTTGGCGGATGTTGTCGCGCCGATCTTCACGGTCGCGCCCGAGGAAGTTCCCGCTGTCCAGGAACTGTCGCCGGTCAGCTTCACCATCACGGCGACGGTGGATGGAAATCCTGTCGTTGTGACGTATGCGGGAGGATTGCCCTCCGGCGCAAGCTACACGTTCACGAACGGCGCATTTTCGTGGACGCCGGCGTTGGGGGATGCGGGCGACTATTCTCTCAATTTCACCGCGCTGGGCGGGGATGGCTTGACCTACACGAACACGGTGCCGGTCACCGTCAATGCACTGCCGCTCACCGCGCCGCAGAATCTCGCCGCCGCCAACGTCACGTGCAGTGCCTTCGACTTGTCCTGGAACGCCGTGCCGGCGGCCACGCAGGGGTACGTCGCCAGCGTCTGGACGGGCAGCGCCGCCACGAACACGCCCAACGCCGATGTGGAGCCTTTTTACGAAATCGAGTGGTCTGGCAGAGTCCGCGCTCCCTACGGTTGGACGTTTTCAAGCATTACGGCAAAATATGCGACGACCAACTATGTCGAGCTGAAGTTTGACGGAGTGGGCGATACGATCATTACGAAACGCCATCCGAAACCGGTTACGTCGCTCTCTTTCAATCTTCGTGGCCAGGATACTTCAAGTCTTTCCAACAATGTGGTCGTGGTGCATGGCTCCGCAGATGACGCAACGTGGGATGAATTGGAGACCTACAACACTTTGGCCGATGACGATGGCGACGATTCGAACAACATTTTCACCTCAGGCAACCTTGAAAAGAGTTTGACGTTCGCTGCCTCGGAAGGCTATCGTCGGTTCAAGTTCGTCTATGCTCAAGACGAGAAGGGCAACGTGGGCATTGGCAACATCGCCGTCGTGTACGATGGCTGCGGGACGAAGTTCATCGGGGATTGGAATGCCAAGGCCACGACATCGACCACGGCGTCCGTCGCGGGGGGGCGTCCCGGCCGCGACCATTATGCGCTCGTCGGCGCTTCCAATGCCACGGAGACGAAATACTCGCTGATCGGTTTCGCCACCGACGAAGCGCCTCGGGGAACGATTGTCGTTCTGAAATAAGGCGAGCGTAGCGGTGGCAAGGATTTGGAGCAAAACAGGGGCACGGACATTTTTGTCCGTGAGCGTTTCACGGGTTGGAAAACCCGTGCCCCTTTTCCCTTCGCCTGCGTTGCATTCGGAAACAGGGGCACGGACATTTTTGTCCGTGAGCGTTTCACGGGTTGGAAAACCCGTGCCCATTTTCCCTTCGCCTGCGTTGCATTCGGAAACAGGAGCACGGACATTTTTGTCCGTGAGCGTTTCACGGGTTGGAAAACCCGTGCCCCTTTTCCCTTCGCCTGCGTTGCATTCGGAAACAGGGGCACGGACATTCCTGTCCGTGAGCGTTTCACGGGTTGGAAAACCCGTGCCCCTTTTCCCTTCGCCTGCGTTGCATTCGGAAACAGGGGCACGGACATTTTTGTCCGTGAGCGTTTCACGGGTTGGAAAACCCGTGCCCCTTTTCCCTTGTTCCGTGTCCGCGTGCGGTGAGTTTTCATGTGGTTTTTTGACAGGATTGCAAGATTGACAGGATTCTTGTTTATATCGTGAGTCAAGATTCGTCTTCAAAAGTACGCGGGCGGTTGGCGCCGAGTCCGACGGGCGCGTTGCATCTGGGCAACGCGCGGTCGTTTCTGCTGGCGTGGCTGAGCGTGCGGTCGCGGGGCGGTTCGCTTGTGCTGCGGATCGAGGATCTCGACCATCCGAAGGTGAAGCCCGGCGCCGCCGGCGCCGTGATCGAGGATTTGCGCTGGCTCGGGCTGGACTGGGATGAAGGGCCGGATGTGGGCGGGCCGTGCGGCCCCTGCGTCCAGTCGCAGCGGCGGAGTCTGTACCGTGCCGCGCTGGATCGCCTGATCGCCCAGGATCGCGTCTACCCCTGCGTGTGCAGCCGCGCCGATGTCGAGGAGGCGCAGAGCGCGCCGCATCCGGGCGATGCGCATGCGCTCAAGTATCCGGGGACGTGTCGCGGCCGCTTCGCGACGTGGGCCGATGCCGTGGCGGCGTTGCCGCCGGATCGGCTGCCCGCCTGGCGCTTTCGGACGGAGCCGGGCGAAATAGCGTTTGACGATGGCTTTCACGGACGCCGGGAACTGGATCCCTCAGAGGCGACGGGGGATTTTGCGCTGGCGCGCGATCCGGACGGCGCGGGCTACATGCTGGCGGTCGTCGTGGACGATGCGGCGATGGGGATCACCGAGGTGCTGCGCGGCGACGACTTGATCGATGTCACGGAGGGGCAGATTGCGTTGCAGCGGGCGCTGGGGTTGCCGACGCCGCGCTATGTGCACGTTCCGCTCGTCGTGGCGGAGGATGGGCGGCGGCTGGCGAAGCGTCATGGCGACACGCGCCTGTGTGCCTTGCGCGAGGCGGGCATGGAGGCGAGCCAGATCGTGGGGCTTCTGGCCTGGTGGTGCGGTTGGGCGGATTTTGGCGAGCGGCTGACGCCTGAGGCGTTGCTGCCGCGGTTTGACTTGAGGACGTTGAGGCGGGAGCGGGCGGTGTTGACGCCCGCCGTGAAAGGGTTGCTGGGATTATGAGCTTGCTTTCGGTGAGGCAATTGCGCGTGACGCTGGAGACGGACGGCCGGCGGCTGGAGATTGTCCGCGGCATTTCGTTCGAGATTGAGGCGGGCGGCTTCCATGCGCTGGTGGGCGAGAGCGGCTGCGGCAAGAGCGTGACGGCGATGGCGCTGACGCGGCTGCCGCCGGCCGATGGCGCCGCCTGCGAAGGCGAGGTGCTGTTCCAAGGGCGCAACGTGCTCGATCTTGACGGGCGCGAGCGTCGCGCCGTGCGCGGGCGCGGCGGCATCTCGTACATTTTCCAGGATCCGATGTCGGCGCTTAATCCGGTGTTGTGCGTGGGCACGCAGATGCGCGAGGCGCTGCCTGCGGGGCTGGGCCGGGCGGCGGCGCGCGAGCGGATGCTGGAGCTGCTGGCGGCGGTGGACTTGCCGGATCCCCGGCTTCTCAAGGCGTATCCCTGCGAATTGAGCGGCGGCATGGCGCAGCGGGTCTGCCTTGCCATGGCGATGGCGTCGGAGCCTGCGCTGCTCGTCGCGGACGAGCCGACCACGGCGCTCGACGTCGTGGCGCAGAAGAACGTGCTGGAACTGCTGGAGGGCGTCTGCCGCCGTGCGGGGACGTCGGTGCTGCTCATCACGCACAACCTGGGGCTGGTGGCCCGGCATGCGGACACGGTTTCGGTGATGTATGCCGGGCGGATCGTGGAGTCGGGGCGTGTGGAGGCGGTGCTTGGCGCGCCGGCGCATCCGTATGCGCAGGGATTGCTCGAGGCCGTGCCCTCGCTTGATGGCGGCGGGGTGGAGGACCTTGCCACGATTCCCGGGCGCGTCCCGCCCCCGGCGGAGTGGGGGAGGGGGTGTACGTTTGCGCCCCGATGTCCTCTTGCCCAGCCAATCTGTGCAGAAGACGATCCGCCCGAGGTCCAGGTCGACGGCTCGCATGCGGTGTGGTGTTTGGGGGTTGCCCAAAACAGTCGCCAGGGGCTGGGGGACAGATTCAAAATCCGCAGTGGAAGGTGCGGTTGACGACGTCGAGCTGTTGTTCGCGCGTGGGTCGGGTGAACTTGACGGCGTAGCCGGAGACGCGGATGGTGAGCTGGGGGTGCTTCTCGGGGTGGTCCATGGCGTCGAGGAGCATGTCGCGCTGGAGGACGTTGACGTTGAGGTGGTGCCCGTTGTCGGTGAAGTAGCCGTCGAGCGTTGTCATGCGCAATCGGTGTGTGCCGGCGATCGGTCAGTTCGGAGAGGAGAGGTCGGGCAATCTTCGATCGTGGATTGGCTTGACCGACTGCCAGTCGCTGGTCGCCCGTGTGCTGATCGATTACGAGAGCGAATGCAAAATTTGCACTGTTCTCTGGTTTCGTGGTATCTTCATCTCTCTTTCGGTGCCTTGGGGGCGCCAAGTCAAATTTTAGGAGATGAAGACTATGAAGCCTGTCACGACGATGAATTGCGTCATTGCGATTCTTGCCATGTTCGCTGTTTCGTGTGCCTACGATCTTGATTCCGCCTACCGCGCTCGCGGTGGCTACGATTATCAAAAGGCCGCTTCCAGCCGCGAAGGCGGCTACGACATCAATGCCGCGCGCGCAGCTCGTGGTGCATTCGAAGGAGTCAGTCCGGCACCTGCGCCTGCCTCGACGAATGCGCTTCCGGCCGTTTCGGAAAGTTCGGTTGACTGGTATCGTGCTGCCGCCAACAAGGGCAGTGCGGGTGCGCAGTTTTGCCTGGGTACGATCTACGAGGAGGGGCGGCTTGTGCCCCAGGACTTGTCCCAGGCCGTCATCTGGTATCGTCAGGCCGCCGCTCAAGACCATGCCGATGCGTGGATTTCCCTTGCCGGCCTTTACGACACCGGCAAAGGCGTCCCGCAAGATGCCGCCCAAGCCGATGCCGCCTGGCGCAAGGCCGCCGAGCTTGGCAATGTCGCCGCCCAGTACATGTATGCCGAGCGCTGCTACCAACGCAAGGAGCCTGATCTTGTCCAGGCCGCCATGTGGTATCGTCGTGCGGCCGAGGGCGGCTCCATTCCCGCCCAGTACCGGATGGGCGAGCTGATGTTCAACGGCCAGCTCGGCGAGCCGGACTACGCCGAGGCGCTCAAGTGGTACGGTCTTGCCGCTGCCACGGGCTTTGCCGACGCCCAGTACGCGCTTGGCCTCATGCACGACAAGGGGCTGGGTGTTGCCCGCGATGTCGAAAAGGCCCGCGATTTCTATGCCAAGGCCGCCGCTCAGGGCCATGGCACCGCCAAGGCCGCCTTGGGTGAGCTTGCTCACGAAAAATAACGCTTGCACGGCGCGAAGGATTATGGTAGCTTCTGGTTTGTTTCCAGATGAAACGGACTGGCGCAAGTTGGTTCATGATTCTGCAAGCACCTTCGGGGGCGTAGCACAATTGGTTAGTGTACCGGACTGTCGATCCGGTGGTTGCGAGTTCGAGCCTCGTCGCTCCCGCCATTTTCAAAGCCGTCTTGCAAAAAGACGGCTTTTTTCTTAACTGGACAAGCCACGCACGTCGTGATGCCGTCGCGCGGAAGGGAAAGATCCCGTGGAAACATTTTTCAAGATCATGGTGCTCGCCGTCGTCCAGGGACTGACGGAGTTCCTTCCCGTCAGCAGTTCTGGACATCTCGTACTGGCGAAGCATTTTCTTGGGCTCAAGTCGCCAGGCGCTTCGCTTGAGCTTTTCCTCCATGGCGGCACGCTTTTGGCGATTGTCGTCTATTACCGGCGGAAGCTGCTGGCGTTGTTGCTCGGGGTGTTTCGCGGCGAGCGTGCGGCGTTGCTGTATGCGCTCTGGGTGCTCGTCTCGATGGTTCCCGCCGGTGTGATGTATGCCTGGAAGGGGGAGGCCATCGAAAGGTGTTATGGCTCGCCGCTCGTTGTTTCGGTGGCGCTGATCGTCACTGGCCTGGCGTTGCTTTCGCTTCATGCGGTGGAGCGTCGGGAGCCGCGTCAGCGGCCGTTCGGCTGGTTTGACGCGTTGTTGATGGGTGTTTTCCAGATGATCGCGATGTTTCCCGGTGTCAGCCGCTCCGGTTCGACGATCTTCATTGCGCGTCTCATGGGGGTGAAGCCTGCGGATGCGGCGGAGTTTTCCTTCGTCATGTCGTTGCCCGTCATTGGTGGCGCTGTGCTGGTCGAGATTGTCAAGGATGGCGTGTCGCCGGGCGGGCTCAATCCGTGGCACTGTCTTGCCGGTGCGGTTGTGGCGGCGGTTGTGGGCTGGCTGGCCATTGGCGGTCTCATTCGCCTGCTGGGCCGCGGCCGCTTTCACAGGTTCGGCTTCTATTGCGGAACGGTGGGCTTGCTTTCGCTTGTCCTGTTGCTGTTAGGAGGATGCTGAGGTGGTGCATTCCGGTGATTGCGGCGAAACATGCCACCCGAGGTTGGGGCGCGTTTCAAAGGCGTCCGCGGCGATCCATGCGTTGGGCGAGGTTGACGAGCTCAACGCGTTTGCCGGCCAGCTCCAGGCGGCGCTCCCGACGTCCTGCGATGGCATGAAGCCTGTGCTGCTGCAGGTTCAGCAAACGCTCTTCAAGGTCGGCTGCGTCCTGGCGGGCACGGACATGGGCGCCGCTGCTTCGGCGATCGATGTGGCGCAGGACGATCTTGAGCGTTGCATTGAGGCGTATCGCGAGGAAGTCGGGACGCTGGGGCATTTCCTGGTGCCCGGCGGCCATGCCGGCGCGTGCGCGGCGCATGTCGCCCGCGCCGTGTGTCGACGCGCCGAGCGCGCCGTCGTGGCGGCTTGCGTGCCGACCGAGGATGCCGGCTCGGATGCGTTCGCAAGCGCGCTTCGCTATCTCAACCGTCTGTCGGACTGCTTTTTCGAGATGGCGCGCGTCGTCAACTTCCGCGAGGGTACGCCGGGGTTGCGAGGGGGTGGGGGTTCGTGTACGGGGGCTTATTCCGGGATGATGTCCAGCGAATAGATGCCGGTGTTGCCAGGGCCGCGCCAGATCCATTCCCCGTTGGTGAAGTCGGGGACGGGGACGGGGGCGCCGCCCATGGCGACGGATTGTTCGCTCAGGCATGTGATGGCCATCCACGCGGCGGTGTCGTAAACATCGATCGGCGGCTCGACATTGTTCTGGAGGCTTTCGATGAACGCGCGCAGGACGAGGTAGTCCATGCCGTCGTGCCCGCCGCGCGGGCCAAACTGCCGATAGGCCTTCCAGAGGGGGTGCTCGAACTCCTCCATTGCGGCTTTGTCGCTTTCCCATGGATGCGACCAGTCGCCTGGGCGGGCAGGGCTGCGCCCCTCAATGTAGATTGAGCGCATGTCCTCCATCCAGATGCCCTTGGTGCCCTGGATCCGGTGGCCGCGGGAGTAGGGGCGGGGAAGGGTGCAGTCGTGCGTGAGGAGGATGGTTTCGCCATTGGCGCATTTGATCATAGTGGTGACGATGTCGCCCGCGTTCACACGGCGTGATGCCAGCGGCGAGTCCTTGCGGTGCTCCTTGAGCCAGGCTTCGAGCCCGACGGCTTTCGAGGCCATGCTGCAGAGTGTGAGCATGCGATTGCCGCGGTTGAGGTTCAATTCCTTGGCGATGGGCCCGATTTCGTGGGTGGGGTAGAGTTCGCCGTTGCGGTGCAGGAAGTTTTCAAGGCGGTAGTGGCGGTAGATGTCGCCCTTGCCGATTTCCTCGCGCAAATCGTGCTGGTAGCCGCCTTGGCAATGGACGATCTCGCCGAAGAGCCCCTTCTTGACCATGTTGAGGATGGCCATCTCCGCCTGTCCGTAGCAGCAGTTTTCGAGCAACATGCAGGGCTTTCTGTTCTGTTCGCTGGCGCGCACGAGCGACCAGCATTCTTCGATGGAGGAGGCTCCGCCGACTTCCAGGGCAACCCATTTGCCGTTGTCGAGGCATTCGACGGCGATTTTGATGTGACTCGTCCAGGAAGTCATGACAACGACGGCGTCGAGGTCGTCGCGCGCGGCGACCTCGCGGTAGTCCGGCGTGCCGTCCGGCATGACGCCGTCGCGCTTTTCGGCCACAAGCTTGCGTCCTTTTTCAACGCGGTCGGGATAGTTGTCGCAAATGACGGGAACGATGACGTCCTCCATGTCCAGCAACGTTGAAAGCTGCCCCATGCCGCGTGCGCCGACGCCGACGATTCCGAGCCGAACTGGTTTCCCTGGTTTTCCCATTCTTTTCATGTGCAATTTCCTTCATTTCCTTCCCAAAAAAAGAAGCGTGAATTTACCAAATAAAGGCGAGTCTGTAAAGAAATAGAAAAACCTCATTCGGCTTCGGCTTCGACTTCACTTGACTTTGGGCCCCGCCCCTTGGTGTGCGGCAACGATGTTGACATCCTCCCACGATTGCGATGGGGTGCAGTTTGTTCTTGAACCGCGGGCGCAGGCAGGTTAGACTCCATGGACGTCACGCGCCCGTAGCTCAACTGGACAGAGCATCGGCCTTCGGAGCCGAGGGTTGCAGGTTCGAGCCCTGCCGGGCGCGCCAGTCATGGGGTTTGGGGCAGTCCCCAAAAACCAGGAGTTGATTTGACAAATGCATCAAGTCGTGGCACAATTTCCCTTTATTGAAGCCGGATAAACGCCGGCGTCGGAGAAATCATGAAAAATCGGGTTGCATTATTTGTTTTCGTTGCCTTGGCGATGTCCGCCTGTTCGGTCGCCGAGACGAAGTCCACGATCGGAAGTCCCGCGCCCGCCTTCACGGGGATGACGTGGGTCCAGGGCGGGCCTGTCGAGATCAAGAAGGGGCAGGTGACCGTCGTGGAATTCTGGGCGACGTGGTGTCCGCCTTGCCGCGCCACGATTCCGCATCTCAACGCGCTCTATCAGCAGCAGTCCACGAACGGCGTCGCCTTTGTCGGCATCAGCAATGAGCCCGCGATCAAGGTCAAGGCGTTTGTCGACAAGATGGGCGACCAGATGACCTACCCCGTGGCCATCGGGTCCCGGGAAGTCATGGAGGGCTATATGGGCGCTTTTGGCGTCAAGGGCATTCCGCACGCCTTTGTCATCGATGGAAACGGCAAGTTTGCGTGGCACGGTCATCCGATGCACCCTCAGGGCGAACTGGAAAAGGCCATCGCCGCCGCGTTGGCGAAGGCTGGCTTGTCGGCGCCGGCCGTTGACTAGATTTCATTTCACAAATTCATCATAACCTGAAACAAAACGGAGAAAATCATGCACGTTCCTTCTGAAATGCTTTCTGGACCGATCTGCCCGGTCTCATCGGTTGTCGCCGTGTTGGGCGTTGGCGCTGCGACGGTTGCACTCTTTCGCAATCGCGACCAGGCGCCGCGCGCGTCGCGTTTCGCCTGGGTGGCCGCGGCTGTCTTCGGCCTTCAGATGCTCAACTACCCCGTGTGGAGCGGGATTTCGGGGCATCTGATCGGCGGCGTCTTTGCCGCTGCGCTTCTGGGCGTTCCAGCGGGGGTGCTGGCCACGAGCGTGGTCCTGGTGCTGCAGACGCTCCTGTTTGCCGATGGCGGATTGACGATGCTGGGCGCCAACGTGGTCAACATGGCGCTTCTGGGAGCGGGGGCGGGCGGTCTGCTGCGCGTCGCCCTGATGCGCCGCGGCGTCTCCGACGCCTGGGCCACCGGCCTTGCGGCGGCGGCCTCCGTGGAGCTGGCGGCGCTGTCGCTGGCGCTCCAGCTTGCCATCGGCTCGACGGCCTCGGCCGCGGCGATCGGCCTGCTCGTGGCCGTCCATGCCGCGCTCGCCGCAGTCGAGGGCGTGGCGACGGTGGTGCTCGTGCGCCTTTGCGCGACGGAGCCTGCAAGCGCCGGTTCGCGCAAAGGCTATGCCGTGCTGGCAGGCCTCGTGCTCATTTGCCTTGCGGCTGCGCCGTTTGCGTCGGCGTTTCCCGATGCTTTCGAGTGGACGATGGAGCGCTTCAATTTGCTGCCCGACGCCCCGAACTTCGTCCGGGCGCCGTTTGGCGATTACAGCATCGGCGCGATCGCCAATGAGATGGCCTCGACTTTCGTCGCCGGCGTCGTGGGCGTCTTGGCCGTGATGGCGGCGTCGTTCGTGCTGATGAGTCCGTTTGCCAAACGAGACCAGGCCTGATGCAGCTTGAGGCTGTTCTCACAGCGTTCCGCGATGGCCGTCTTCCTCTTGAAGATGCCATCGCGGCGTTGAAACGCCCCGCCTGCGAAGATCTCGGTTTCGCCAAGCTCGACTTCCAGCGCGAGCTGCGAAAGGGGTTTGGCGAAACGGTGTTCTGCCCCGGCAAGACGGACGCGCAGCTTCTCGCCATCTTCGAGGCGTTCCGAGCCGACGGCCGCGCCGCGCTGGGAACGCGCTGCTCGCCCGGGCAGCATGCCTTCCTTCAGGCGGGTGGTCTTGAGGCCTCTTATGATCCGGTGTCGCGGCTCGTCGTGCTGCGCCCCGGGTCGCCGCCGTCGGCACCGTCCGGCCTGGTGGCCGTTTGCACCGGCGGGACTGGCGATCTGCCGGTCGCGGAGGAGGCGGCGCAGACGGCCGAGTTCTTCGGCGCCAAGGTCGAGCGGCATTACGACGTCGGCGTCGCCGGCCTGCACCGACTGCTCGCCAAGATCGACGGCATCCGGCAGGCGAACGCCATCGTCGCGATCGCCGGCATGGAAGGCGCGCTTGGCAGCGTGATCGCGGGGCTCGTCGATGTGCCGGTCGTCGCCGTGCCGACGTCGGTCGGCTATGGCGCTTCGTTCGCGGGCGTCGCGCCGTTGCTGTCGATGCTCAGCTCATGCGCCGAGGGGCTGGCGGTGGTGAACATCGACAACGGCTTTGGCGCGGGCTATCTTGCCGCGCAAATCAATCGACTCGTTGGGAGACGGACATGAAACGCAGGATGCTTTTTTTGGAAGGCGCAAGCGGGATCAGCGGCGACATGGTCGTCGCTTCGCTCCTGGATCTCGGCGCCGATCGCGCCAAGCTCGACCATGCGCTTCGCAGCCTCGAACTCGACGGCTTCGACTACGCCGTGACACGCGGACATTCGCACGGCATGGCGGGCTGCGACTTCGACGTGCGCCTCGCTTCGGATGAGCATGATCATGCTCACGAGCACGGCCACGAGCACGAGCATGAGCACGAGCATGAACATGCGCATGACCATGGACATCATCACCACCACCACCATCACGCGCACGAGCACCGCAATTTGGCGGACGTTTCCGCCGTGATTGACCGCGGCGACATGTCCGAGGCGGCGCGAGCCTTGGCGAAGCGCATCTTCCAGATCATCGCGGAAGCCGAGGCGCAGGCGCATGGCAAGCCGATCGACGAGGTGCATTTCCACGAAGTCGGCGCGATCGACTCCATCGTCGACATCGTGGCGGCGGCGGTCTGCCTCGACGATCTCGGCATCGCCGAGTGCGTCGTCACCGGCTTGACCGAAGGCACGGGCGCGGTCCGCTGCCAGCACGGGGATTTGCCGGTGCCGGTGCCGGCGGTCGTGAACATCGCCGCGCGTCATGGCATTCCGCTGCGGATCGGTTCGGCAAAAGGCGAGATGGTCACGCCGACGGGCATTGCCATCGCCGCCGCGATCCGGACGGCGACCGCGCTTCCCGAGGCGTTCACGATCGAGCGCGTCGGCATCGGGCTGGGCAAGCGCGACTTCGGCTTCCCGAATGTGCTGCGCAGCATGGTTCTTTCCACGGAAGCGGCGACGGATGCGGAGGACCTGTGGATGGTCGAAACGAACATCGACGATTCGACGGGCGAGCAGCTCGGGTTGGCGATGGAAACGATTTTGGCCGACGGCGCCCGCGACGTCCACTACGTGCCTTGCTTCATGAAGAAGTCGCGCCCCGCCTATCTGCTGCGGGTCCTCGTCGGCGAAGACCGCCGGGCGGCGGTCGAGGCCGCGGTCTTCCGGAGCACCACGACGATCGGCCTGCGGCGGCATCGTGTTGATCGGGTCTGCCTCGACCGCGAAATGATCCAGGTCGAGCTGCCGTTTGGCACGGTCGAGGTGAAGCGGTGCCGATGGGACGGGGGCGTGCTTTGCTATCCCGAATACGAGAGCGTCAAGCGCGTTGCCGAGGCGAGCGGCGTCGATTTCAAGACGGTGTTCGAGCAGGCGAAGGCGGGCGCTTCAAGGTGAGCGAACCGTTGTTCGAGCGGCTGAAAGCCCATCTCAGGACGCAAGTTCCGGGCGGGGTTGCGCTGGCCTTTTCCGGCGGCGTGGACAGCACGGTGCTGTTGGCCGTGCTTCGGGCGCTTCGGGATGAAACCGGCTTTCCGCTGCTGGCGGTGCATTTCCAGTCGAATCTGCAAACGCCCGATGAACGGGCCGAGGCGGAGCGGCTTGCCGCGCAACAGGGCGTCGAGCTTGTTGTTCTGGATTTTGATCCGCTGGCGATTCCCGGCTTTGC
This sequence comes from Kiritimatiellia bacterium, assembly GCA_050942875.1. Lineage (GTDB taxonomy): Bacteria > Verrucomicrobiota > Kiritimatiellia > RFP12 > UBA3636 > JAAZAI01. The sequence continues at coordinate 28,512 of JBMNOD010000025.1, read as the reverse complement.
CGACAACCCGCCGGATCGCTGCCACCGCTGCAAGCGCCGGCTCTTTCAATCGTTTGTCGAGTTCGCGCGCCGGCGTGGGCTTGCGGCGGTTTTCGACGGCACGAACGCCGACGACGCGCAGCAGCATCGCCCGGGGCGACGGGCGCTTGCCGAATGCGGCGTTCGCTCTCCATTCGAAGACCTCGGCATCGGCAAGGCGCAGGTCCGCGCCATGGCGGCGTGGCTGGGTCTGGACGTTGCCACGAAGCCGGCGTCGCCTTGCCTGGCGACGCGCTTCCCCTACGGCGCGCGGATCGACGCCCAGGCGCTTGAGCGCGTTGCGAAAGGGGAGGGCGAGCTTCGCGCGTTGCTCGGCGCCGGCGGCAACCTGCGCCTGCGCGTCCACGACGATCTGGCGCGCGTGGAGATCGATTCCGCCGCCATGCCGGCGGCGCTGGAAAAGCGGGCGTCCATCGCCGCCGCGCTCCGTGCGCTGGGGTTCAAATACGTCGCCCTCGATCTCGACGGCTTCCGGTCGGGAAGCCTTGACGAATGACGGCGACGAGGCGATAATCCGGCGACATTCATTCAACCGGGAAGCACCATGAGCCAGACAACACGACAGGATTTGATTTCGCTTGTTCCCGCCGCCGACACGTTTGTCGGCATCGACTCCGACGGCTGCGTCTTCGACACGATGCGCGTCAAGCAATGCCAGCACTTCCATCCGCTCATCATCCGGCACTGGGGGCTCGAGGCGATCGAGCCGCAGCTTCGCGAGGTGGCCGAGTTCGTGAACCTCCATTCGCGCCATCGAGGCCGCAACCGCTTTCCGGCGCTGCTCACGGTGTTCGAGCTGCTGCCGACGCGTCCCGGCGTGGCGGAGTCCGGCGTGACGCTCCCGGAGACGCGCGATCTGCGCGCCTATTGCGAATCGGGCTTGGCGCTCGGCAACGCGTCGCTGGCCGCCGAGGTCGAGCGGACGGGCAGCGCCGAACTGGCGAAGATCCTGGACTGGAGCCTGGCGGTCAATCGCGAGATCGAGCAGAACATGGCGCCCGTGCCGCCGTTTCCGGCGGCGGTGGCGAGCCTGCGCAAGATGCAGGGGAGGTCCGATGCGATCGTCGTTTCCCAGACGCCCGAGGAGGCGCTGGCGCGCGAGTGGCGCCAGCACGGGATCGAGTCGCTCGTGCGGGCGATCGCCGGCCAGGAACTCGGCGGCAAGGCCGACCACATCCGCCTGGCGACCGACGGCAAATATCCGAAGCACCGGATTTTGCTCATCGGCGATGCGCCCGGCGACTTGGCCGCCGCGCGCGAGGCGGGCGTCAGCTTCTACCCGATCCAGCCGGGGGACGAGGTGGCATCGTGGGAACGCTTCCACGACGCGATCTACGACCGGTTCCTGGCCGACCGCTATCGCGGCGAACTGGAGCGCAGCGTGGTCGAGGCGTTTGAGCGCTCGTTGGCGACAGAGCTTGAGCGAGGAGGGCGCAGGGCGTAGTGAGGCGTGTTGGCTGGGGACACCCCAGACCCCGATTGACCGCTTTTTCCCGCGAATCTCCACCAAGGGTAGGCGTGGGTGATGGGAAATAGCCATGCTGTAATCTTGACTTGAAGAAATGTTCGAGATCACAGTGAGTGGGAAAAGGAAAGGGGCACGGGTTTTCCAACCCGTGGACGACCACGGACAGGAATGTCCGTGCCCCTGTGGCGAGGTGGGGACTGGGGCGCACCGCGCCGAGGCGCGAGCGAGGGGAGCCCGCGGAGACCGCGGTCCCCAGTTGAGGCGCCTTTCGTCGAACTCAAGGCGAGTGGCGGCTCGCCGGGACGGCGTCGCCCCACCTCGGAGCGCCCTTCCAGGGCGAGTGGGCAACCCGTCGTAGCCGGGTCGGCATTTTGCCACGCGGCGGGGACGCCGCGTCCACGGAGCGACGCAAAATCGATGATCGGACTGATCGGACTGATCTAATTCGCTACTAACCCGGCCATAATTCATGCTGCAAATCAGGGGCACGGGTTTTCCAACCCGTGGACGAACACGGACAGGAATGTCCGTGCCCCTTTCCCAACGCCAAATTCCAGATCCCATGCCTCAATCTCCGTGCGCAACGCTATTTGTGGCCGGGTTAGTAGCCGCTTCTTGTCGACAAAGATCGCGACAAAGATTTCGACAAAGATTCCCTGCGGCAGACCTTGGACCTTGGACTTTGGACTTCCCAGCGACCAGCGACTGGCCGATTGCTCTTGTTCTTGATCGTCCTTGATTTAAATTTTGGCGGGCTGTATGCTTTTTGGATTCCTTTTCAGTTTCCGCCCCAACGCCCCATGCCGCAGAATTCTTTACCGCCGCTTCTTTCAGACAGCCTTGCCGCCAGGATCCGGCAAGGCCTGCCGGCGGCATTGCGTGTGGCGTTTTCCGAGCCGCCGGGTGCGGGGACGGCGGCCGTCGCCGAGGCGTTGCGGCGCGACGCGGGCATCCCCGCCGTGCTGGCGGTGCTCCCGACGCCGATTGCGCTTGAGAGCTTTTCCCACGACGCGCTTGCGTTCTGTTCCACGTCTTCTTGCGTCCACCCCTGCCCGATGCTGGACTTGGCGGAGGATGATCCCGAGGCCGTCGCGGCGCGCCTCGCGGCGATCCGTCTGTTGCGGCGTGCGGCGCCGCCCCGGATCGTTGTCGCGACGTGCGTGCAGGCGCTGCTCCAGCCTTCGCCCGATCCCGACCAGGCGGCGGCGCGTTCGCGCACCGTCGCCACGGGCGACGCGCCCGGCATGGAGGATCTGGTCGGCTGGCTCGCCGACGCCGGCTACGTCCGCGAGCGCGAGGTATACGAACCGGGGCGGTACGCCGTCAAGGGCGGCATCGTCGATGTGTGGCCGCCGGCGTCGCGCCTGCCGTCGCGCCTGGAGTTTTTTGGCGACGACATCGAGTCGCTGCGCGACTTCACGCCGCTCGACCAGCGTTCCGTCCGCGTGCGCTCTTCGCTGACGATTCCGCCCGCCGTTCTTCGCGATGCGGGTTCCGCCTGGCTTCACGACGCGCTGCCGGAGGGCGCGGCCGTCTTGTGGATCGGTCACGAGGAGATTGGCCTTGAAGGCGAAGTCTTTGCTGAAAACGCGGCGCTCCCGCCCGCGAACCGTCTCGACGCGATCCACGCCGCCCTTGACGCCCGCGCCTCGATTCGCCAGTTCTTTGTCGGCGATCCGGCGGCGCCGGATTGCGCGACCGCGTCGCTGCCCTTTGCGCCGATCAACAGCCTTGCCGTGGCGGCGGCGCACCGGCATGATCCGGACTTCATGGCGTTTCATCGCCGGAACCTTGTGGCAGAGTGCCTGCAGATCCACAAGGACGAGAACGCGTCGCTTCGTTTCTGCCTGGATACCGAGGGAATCCTCGGGCATCTTCGTGCCGAGCTTCCTGATTCTGCTGTTGATTTGCGCGTCGCCCGGCTTTCGGGCGGTTTTGCGATTACGTCGTCGGATGGTCGCACCCGCGCCTTGTATCTTGCGCAGCCCGATCTTTATGGACGCGTGAAGCGTCCGGGGCTTCATTTTGCGTTGCGTCCGGAGACTGGGGCGCTGGATGTCGATGGCGAGGCTCTTGCGCAGACCGACATTCCCGAGACGTACACCGAGGCCATTGTGCCGGGCGATCTTGTCGTCCATTTGGAATACGGCATCGGGCGTTTCATTGGCTTGGAGGAGCGCGAGATGGCCGGCGGCAGGGGCGAGGCGCTTTGCATCGAGTATGCCCGTGGCGCCAAGCTCTACGTGCCCGTGTCCAACGCCCATCTCGTCACACGCTATCAGGGCGTCAGCGACATGCCTGTTGCGCTTCATTCGCTGGGCGGGCGCCGGTGGTCGGCCGACAGGGCGTTGGCGGATGCCGCCGTTCGGACGCTCGCCATCCAGATGCTGGAGACGCAGGCGCGTCGCAAGCAGATGAGGGGGTTTGCGTTTGCGCGCGAGACGCCGTACCTGCACGAGTTCGAGGCGTCGTTCCCGTACACGGAGACGCCGGGGCAGGCCAAGTGCATCCGCCAGGTGAAGGACGACATGATGTCGTCGCAGCCGATGGATCGCCTCGTTTGCGGCGATGCGGGCTACGGCAAGACGGAGGTGGCGATTCGCGCGGCGTTCATCTGCGCGATGCAGGGGCGGCAGGTGGCGGTGCTTGTGCCGACGACGGTGCTGGCCCAGCAGCATTACGACACGTTCCGCGACCGCATGGCCGCCTACCCGATCACGCTTGCGCTCCATTCGCGCTTCTGCACGCGCCAGCAGCGCGACGCCGCGCTGGAGGGGGTGGCCAGCGGCGCGGTGGACATCATCATCGGCACGCACGGGCTGCTGCAACCCGGGATCAAGTTCAAGGATCTTGGTTTGGTCATCATCGACGAGGAGCAGCGCTTCGGCGTGCGGCACAAGGAGTTTCTCAAGACGGTGCGCTTGATGGTGGACGTGCTGACGCTCTCGGCCACGCCGATTCCCCGGACGCTCTACCAGGGCATTGTCGGGGTGCGCGACTTGAGCCTGCTCCAGACGCCGCCGCGCGAGCGCGTCGCCACGGAGACGAAGGTGGTGCGCCGAACCGACGAGCTGGTGAAGGAGGCGATCCTCGCGGAAGTGGGGCGGGGCGGGCAGGTCTTCTATCTTCACAACCGCGTCCTGACGATCGACCACGTCCATGCTCATCTGCAGGAACTCCTGCCGCACGTCCGCATCGGCGTCGGGCATGGGCAGATGCCGGCTGCGCAGATCGAAGGCGTCATGCGGGACTTTGCGGCCGGGCGCTACGACGTGCTGCTCTCCACGACGATCATCGAGAGCGGGATTGACATCCCGCGCGCCAACACGATTCTCGTCGATCGCGCCGACCGCTTCGGCATTGCGGACCTCTACCAGCTTCGCGGACGCGTCGGGCGCGCCGGCGTGAAGGCGTATGCGTATTTCATGATCCCGTCGAACGGCTTGATTGGCGCCGACGCGCGCGAGCGCCTCAAGGCGATCCAGCAGCATACGGGGCTCGGCTCGGGCGTCGGGCTGGCGTTGCGCGATCTGGGCATCCGCGGCGCCGGGAATCTCCTCGGTTCTGAACAGAGCGGTCACATCGCCGCGGTTGGCTTCCAGCTCTACTGCCAGCTTCTCCGTCGTGCGATCGCCCGACTCCGTGGCGAGATGCCGCCGCTGTTTGTCAACGTGGATCTCTCGCTGCCGTTTCTCGCGACCGATCCTTCGTTGGCGGATGGCGCCGCCGCGGCGTCGTTGCCCCGCGTCTACATGGCGGAAGATGCACGGCGTCTTGAGTTCCACCGACGGATTGCCGAGTGCTCCTCCGAGGCGGAGGTCGATGCGCTGGAGGCCGAGACGATCGACCGCTTCGGCGCTGCGCCCGAGGCGTTGCGCCGCCTTTTCGCCGTGGCGCGCTGCCGCATTCTTGCGGCCGAGCGCGGCATCTCACGCATCGAGCTCGACGATGACGGCGTGCTCATGCTTTTCCGTGAAGGGCGCGCCTGCCGAACGCCATCTGGCGACTTGCCGGCGCCCGTCGGCAGAACGCCCGACGAGCTTCTGGCCTCGATCTCTTCAATCATCCGCTCAATGCAAACAAACTGAGACATGCGTGGCGGCTGCGCCGACTGGGGGATGGCCACGAGGAACCAACACAAGGCGGCTTGCGGCGCCAGTCCACGGGAGAATGCCTGCAGGAGCCTGCCGGGGCGCTTTCGCTCACTGGCCGCTGGTTCTGGGGCTTGTCTCCAAGACCTGTTCGATGAAAGCGGCGACGGCCTTGGGGTCGTTGGGGAGCGTGGTCTTGCGGGTGGGGAGATCCTTGAGCGCCTCGATGGCGGGTGTGGCGGCCAGATCGGCGCTGCCGATGGCCTGCTCGACGGCGTCGGGGAATTTGGCGGGATGCGCCGTGGCGAGGCAGATCATGGGCACGTCGGCGGCGAGGTTCCACTCGGCGACGAAGACGCCGACGGCGGTGTGGGGGTCGAGCAGGTAGCCGTGGCGGTCGTGGTACTTGCGGATCGTCGCCAGCGTGTCCTCGGTGTTGGCGCTGCCGGCGCGGATCCAGCGATCCATGGCGTCGTCGCCCGGGGCGGGCGCGACGGTCGTCGCGCCTGTTTCGGCGAAGCGCTCCATCTGCTCGCGCAGGGCGTCGGCGTCGCGGTCGAGGTGGAGGCAGAGCCAGCGCTCGAAGTTGGAGGCCGCCTGGATGTCCATGGACGGGCTGAGCGTGGGCACGACCTCGCCTTTCTGGTAGACGCCGGAGTTGAAGAAGCGGTTGAGGATGTCGTTTTCGTTTGTCGCGAGCACGAGCTTGCACACGGGCAGCCCCATGAGCGCGGCCACGTAGCCGGCGAAGATGTCGCCGAAGTTGCCGGTGGGCACGGAGAAGGAGACTTGCGAGGCGCCGGTCTGCTTCATGACCTTGAGGCCGGCGTGGAAATAGTAGGTGGTCTGCGCCAGCACGCGCGCCCAGTTGATGGAGTTGACGGCGCCGAGATGGTGGCGGTCGCGGAAGGGCAGGTCGCCGAAGAGCGTCTTGACGATCGCCTGGGCGTCGTCGAACGTCCCTTGCAGCGCGATGTTGTGGACGTTGTCGTCGAGCACCGACGTCATTTGCATTTCCTGCACGGGGCTGACGCGCCCGGCGGGGTGCATGACGAAGATGCGGACGCCCTTTTTCCCGCGCACGCCATGGATGGCGGCGGAGCCGGTGTCGCCCGAGGTGGCGGCGACGATGTTGATTTCGTCGCCGGTCTCGGCCAGGATGTACTCGAAGAGGTTGCCGAGGAACTGCAGGGCGACGTCCTTGAACGCGAGCGTGGGGCCGTGGAAGAGTTCGAGGATGTGGACGCGGCCGACGGGGCGGACGGGCGTGACGTCGGGGTGTTCGAACGTGGCGTAGCTGCGTTCGACGATGGCGCGCAGGTCGCGTTCGGGGATGTCGTCGATGAAGCGCCGCATGACCTCGAAGGCGAGGTCGATGTAGTCGAGCTCCGCCCAGGCGGCGAGGTGGTGCGAGACGTCGGGAAACTGCTCGGGCAGGAACAGTCCGCCATCGCGGGCGAGCCCCGTCGTGACGGTTGATTTGAACGGGAGCGATGGTACGCCGCCGCGAGTGCTGGAATAGCGCATGGTGAGAGGTTCCGGAATCGTGAAAGGCCACTTAGTGGCGCCCGCGGATGGAGACGGTGTGTTGCATCGCGCCGTCCGCTTCGGCCTTCCGTTCGAACGCGACGACGCGGAAGTTTTCCTGCGGGGTGTCCCACGGCTGGTAGAGCGCCGTCGCTTCGGCGACGGTCCACGTCACGTCGGCATCGACGGCAAGCGTGAGGAACTTGCCGTTCTGTGTCAGGACGAGCGCGTTGCCTTCTGGTTTCGCCGCGGCCTGGGTGAGCATCTGCCAGCGCACGACATCGCCGGCCTTGAGTTCGCCGATGTTGTCGCGGATGTCGAGTCCGCGGCGGTTGACGAAGTGGAAATGCCGCGTGACGGGGCGTCCGTAGAGGCGGTTCAAGTCCACCGTTGCGTGCGGGCTCGGGCTGTTGAGGCTTGTTTCGACGACGTCGGCCCGTTCCTTGACGATTTGGCGTCCGCCATTGACGACGAGGATGTTGTGGCTGAGGTTGCCGTAGCGGAAGACGCCCCAGCGCAGGCCGTCCTGGGCGTTGTTCCAGAGGTTGTAGCCCTGGCTTTCGAGCGCGTGGTAGTTTTCGGCGCCTGCTTCGCAGGCCCAGCGGACGCCCTCCGCCTCGAGAATGAACGAGCCGCCGTCCATGTGGCCATGGGAGACGACGGGGCTGCCGGATTTGATGCCGACGTACCAGGCTTTGGAGTCGTCCCACGCGCTGCGCATCGTCACGATTTCGCTGCCGCCGCGTCCGTGGAAGTCGCGGGGGAGGGCGGGCGGCGTTTGATTCGTCGCGGGGTTGGCTGGGAGGCCGAAGGTCAGGGTCAACGGCGCCGTGCGGCTGCGCACGAAGCGGCTGGGCTGGTTGCTCAGCGAGTGCCATTCGGTTTTGAAGGAACCGGCCGCCCGCCCGCCGAAGCGCTCCGGATAGCGGTCGGCGAACCAGAGCAACGCGGGCAGGTTGCGGTAGGACAGGCCGCAGTCGGCGAAGTTGAAGAAGCGGCCTGTCGCTCCGGTGGCATGGCGCATGAAATCGGCCGAATCGACGAAGCCGGGGGCCGAGTCGAGACCGTAGGACGTGCCGAGCGCGGATTCCACGAGGATGAAGAACATGACGTTGAAGGAGGTGCCATAGTCCCAGTACGTCGGGCCTTCCGGGTAGACGCCGTCGGGGGCGTAGGCGTCCATGGAGATCGGCAGGTTGCGGAAGGCGCGCGCAACGACCGTCGCCGCGGCGTCGGGGTGGCGCTCGGCGAGTGCGAGCGCGGCGGCGGTCATGCCGGCGTGGCAGACTTGCCCCCAGTTGTTCTTCGCCTTGACCCACCACTGTCTCTCGTCAAGCGCGGTCTCAAGGCCCAGCCGCCAGAGTCCGTCGGCGATCGTCTCGCGCGAGTCGGCGGGGAGCGCGTCGTGGAGCCAGTCGTAGCCGAGGGCGACGGCGAGGCTCATTTCGCCGACGTCGAGGTAGTGGCTTGGATTCCAGTCCGAGAAGGCGCAGACGGCCAGCATTTCGGCTTCGGCCCGGGCGAGCAGGGCGGGGTCGCGCGTTCGCATCCAGGCGATGGAGAGCGTGCTGATGCGGCGCAGCGCCTCGCGTGAGACGGCCAGCAGCCGGCGTCCTTCCTGCTTGCGTTCGAGGACGGGGAGCGGGACGATGGCCCTTGCCTCCTCCACGAGCGCGTCGACGTAGCCCTGGCGGTCGCCGAGGTCGGCGGGCAGGACGTTGGTGCGGGTGCCGAGGCGGGGGTGGGCGCCGCCGAGGGATTCGAGGCGCTTGAGCAGGTCGGTTTCGTCGAATGTGCTAGTCATGGTTTTGTTGGCTTTCGTGTTGCCAGGGCAGCAGGCGAGCATGGTCGCCGCCGCGATGGCGATTGTCTTGTTCAGGTTCATGTTGGATTTGTTCGATGTCGCGGATGTCGCCGGATCATCAGCACGCGCCGCGTCGCGTCTGGGCAAAGCAACCACACCGCCACGCCGTAGACCGCCACGGCGGCGACGATGCCGGCGCCGACGACGGTCAGCGACGCAAGGCGTCCTGTTCCCATCGTGGCGTAGACCTGGTGGCGGACGCATGCGACCGCGGCGATCATCAACAGACATGCCGCCGTCATTCGTCGCGCAGGCTTCAGCAGCGCGCGCAGCCCCATGTGCCCGTTGCGCTGCGATGCCTTTCCGGCGAGGAAGGCGCTGGAGGCGAGCGAGCAGACGACCGTCGAGCCGGCGATCCCGGCGTGCTTCCACTCGACCGGCAGCGTCAGCACCATGAGGACGTTGAGCGTGAAGTTCGCGCCGACCATCGCGAGCGAGACGCGGACGGGCGTCTTCATGTCCTTCTGCGCGTGGAACCAGGGCGTGAGGATCTTGTTCAAGCTGAAGAAGAGCAGCCCGGGGGCGTAGCAGAACAGCGCGCGCGACACGCGGAGGGCGTCCCGGGCCTTGAATTCCCCGCCTTGGTAGATGATTGTGACGATGTCGTGCGAGAGCAGCATGAGGCCGGCGGCGGCGGGGATGGCGAGCAGCAGGACGTCTTCGACCGACGTGAGGAACGTCGTTTTGGCGCCGTCGAGGTCGCCGTGTGCGAAGTGGCCGGCGAGCGTGGGCAGCAGCACGGTGGCGAAGGCTGTCGCGACAATGCCGAGCGGGAGGTACACGAGGCGTTCGGCATACGAGATCGCGGCGGGCGCCCAGGGCGCCGCCCAGAGCGCGAGCACGTTGTCGAGCACGAGATTGATCTGCACGGCGCCCATGCCGATCACGCCGATGCCGGTGTTGCGCCAGACCGTTCGCGCCAGTGCGCTGTTCCAGCCGACGGCGGTCGGCAGGAGCCGGATTCCGTTGCGCCAGACGGCGTGCAGGAGAAACGCGAGCTGGAGAATGCCCGATACGAGCACCGCCCAGGCGACGATGAAGACACGCCGCCGCACCGGCACGTCGGGGAAGAAGAACAGGGCAATCAGCGTGCCGATCCACACGATGTTGAGGATCGACGGCGCGGCGGCGGCGCGTGCGAAGCGTCCATGCGCATTCTGCACCCCCATCGCGAAAGCCGCCGTGCAGATGAAGACGGCGTAGGGCAGCATGATGCGCGTCATCCGCAGCACGGCGGAAACACGGCCGTCGGGCTCGACAGTCGGCAAGACGGCCGTGATGACGAGGATGGCGACAAGACAAATGAGTGCCAAAATCGACGCCATGGCACTGGAGACGGCGCGGGCCAGCTGCTCCGCCGACTCGCGTCGCCCCTGTTCGATCTCCTCTTTGAACACGGGCACGAAGGCAACGGAAAGCGCGCCTTCGCCGAAGAATTTGCGAAAGAGATTCGGAATCGTGAAGGCGAAGACAAACGCCGATTGATAGAGCCCCGCACCGACGAGGCGTGATGTGAGCATCTCGCGAACAAGTCCAAGAACGCGGCTGAGTCCTGTCAAGCTCCCGACCTTGAGCACGTTTTCATTGACTGATGCCGGTTTGGACATGACGCGATTCTCCAAGGCTAACGGCCGGCCGGTTTTGCGTTCGCCCCGCAGAGGGCGTCGGCCGTGGCGCGCAACGTGGCGATCACGTCTTCGGCGAGGGGATTGACAATCGCCACGCGCAAATTGTTTTGGCGAGCGAAGGGCGCGACGCGCCGCCGCTCGGCCTCGTTCTGCACGAGGATCGTCTTGACGCCCCGTTCGCGCACCTGCTTCGTGAAGTCGGCAAGATGCCGCGCCCCCGGCGACTGGCCGTGTGCTTCGATGGCGAGCTGCTCCAGCCCGAACGCCTCGGCGAAATGTCCCCATGCGGGGTGGTAGACTGCGAACGCCGCCACGTCGGCCTCGCGAAGCCGCGCCGCCAGGCCGGCTTTGAGCGCCGCGACTTTTTCAGCGAAGTCCGCGGCGCCGGCGGCGTAGCGGGCGGCGTTGGTCGGGTCGATCCGGGCGAGCGCCGTTGCCGTGGCGGCGGCGTGCTCGGCGAGTCGATCCGGCGACATCCAGACATGCGGATCAAGCTCCGCGGCATGCCGTGGAGCCATGGAGGGGGAGGGGGACATTGCCACGAAGCGCATCGTGGGATGGAGCTTTTGGAGCTTGTCGGCGAGCACCTGCTCGAAGGGCAGGCCGATGGTGAAGTAGATCGGGCGGTCGCGCAGTGCGGCAAGCTGGCGCGGCGTGGGCTCGAACGTATGCGGGTCGCCGCCGACGTCGACGAGCACGAGCACATCGCAGGCGTCGCCGACGACGGCGGCGACGACGGCCTTCTGCGGCGGGATGGACACGGCCACCTTCGGCGCGGCTTGCGCGCCGAGGCAGAGGGCGGGGCAGGCCGCCAGAATGGCGACCACCGCATGTCGAAGCTGTCGGTTCATGGGACGGGGCTCCTGAAGCACGCGGCGAAGCCGCGGGCGACGTCGGCGGGCGTCGCCGAGCGCGAGAAGGCCGAGACGACGGCGAGGCCGTCGGCGCCGGCGTCGACGATGCCGCGCGCGCGCTCCAGCGTGACGCCGCCGATGGCCACGGCAGGGTAGTCCGCCAGCAATTTGCGAATGGCGGCGAAGCCTTCCAGCCCCATTTCCGGCGCGGCATCGGCTTTTGTCTTCGTTGCATCGTAGACGGGGCCGATGCCGACGTAGTCCACGCTTTCGGGCGACACCGTCGTCGCGTCCGCTTCGCACGTGATGGAGAGGCCGATGGTCATGGACGGGCCGACGAGTCGGCGAACCACATCGGCAGGCAGGTCGGACTGGCCGAGGTGGACGCCGTCGGCGCCGATCGCCAGTGCGAGGTCGACGTCGTTGTCCATGATGAGCGGGACGCCCCGGGCGCGGAGCAGGTTCTGGAGTCGGAGCGCACGGGTGTACTTGACGCGATCCGAGGATTCGGTGTCGCGGTATTGCACGACCGTGACGCCGCCGCCGACGGCGGCCGCCACGTTGTCGAGGAAGTCGCCGGCGTAGCGAGACGGATCGTCCGTGACGAGATAGACGGCCAAGGCTTCTTTTGCGATCATGCGAACGCCTTTCCACGGTTGCGAAGCGTGGCGTCGTCGATGGCGTCGAGGGCGTCGAGCAGGGCGATCTGGTAGGAGCCGGGGCGTTTGGCCGTTTCGAAGGCCATGTCGCCTGCGACGGCCATGACGAGGCCGGCGGCGACGGCCGCGTCGAACGGGGAGTCCGCGACGGCGGCGAAGGCGGCGGCGAGGGCGCCCTGGGCGCAGCCGACGCCGGTGACGCGCGTCATGATCGGGTGGCCGTTGGTGATGGAGACGGTGTCGCGTCCGGGCATGACGGCGATGTCGACTTCGCCCGTGGCAAGCACGGCGGCGCCGGTTTCCTTGCTGAGGCGTGCCGCGGCGTCGCGGGCTTCGTCGCCGGAGGCGGTGCCGTCCACGCCGCGCGACGTGGCCTTGAATCCAGCGAGGGCGATGATTTCCGAGGCGTTTCCCCGGATGATGGCGGGGGTCTTCAGCTTGGCTTCGGCGGCGAACGCCGTGCGCAGCGACAGGACGCCCACGGCGACCGGATCGAGCACCCAGGGGCGTCCCGCCTGATTGGCGGCGTCGATGGCGCCGCGCATGGCGGCGGCCTGATCCTGGGTGATCGTGCCGATGTTGATGAGCAGGGCGTTGGCGGCGGCGGCGAATTGCGCCGCCTCCTCGCGGTCGTGGATCATGGCGGGGGCGGCGCCCGCGGCGAGCAAGGCGTTGGCGGTGTAGCCGGTGACGACGGCATTCGTCATGCAGTGGACGAGCGGCATTTCTTCCCGCAATCTTTCGAGCAGTTCGCAGGTGGTGTCGATGGCGTTGAGATTCGGTTTCATCCCTCCAATGATATCACACGTGATGCGTCCATGCAAATGCGGAGCGGCGCCGGGTGTGTGCCAGAATCGTGACATGGTTCTTTGAGTTTCCCTGGGACATGGAGGCATTCTTGATGCCAAATTCAAAACCAATGGGCATATTGGACGCGGGGGCGGCAGCCTGCCAGCCCTCACATCCCTCTCTGTGTCTCCGTGCCCGTGTGTTTAGATCAAAAACCTCCACCTATGCCGCGTCGCCTGCGTCTTTGTGTTTTTCGTGGCCATTCCCCGCTCGGCGACGCCGCCGCGGCTCTTCTCGCCCTTCTCGCCCTTCCGGTGAAACCCCACCACCCACGCCGCGCCACCTACGCTTTTTGTGCTTTCTTGTTTTTCGTGGCCATTCCCCCACTCGGCACAGCCGCCACGGCCACGCCCCAATTCCGAGTTCCCTTCATGGCCACAAAAATTCGCAGTTGAAAAAACCTCCAGGCCCGCCAAGTTTCTTTTTCATTTCATTTTTACCAGAGACACGGAGGCACGGAGGCGTGCAGGGAGGGGCATGGCAATGAAAACACGCTTCTGAAATCAAGAAGGGACGACGGTGGTGCGGAGTGCGGCTCGATTGCAGTGAAAGCAATGCATCAAACTCCCTTTCAATGCGCATGACATAGGCAATGCCGGATTTGTCTGTCACTTTTTGGCACACACCCGCGGCGCTTGACCGATTGCCTTGCGATTCCAGGCCGTTTTTGATAATGTTTCCCTGCGCAGGGCGCATTGGGCGCTGGCGGGGTTCATTCAGGCGATGGAAGCACAAGCGGAAAAACGGAAGAAATCTTTGTTGGTGGTGGTGACGGCGCCTTCGGGCGCGGGAAAGTCCACGCTCTGCCGCATGCTTCTGACGGAATTCCCTGAATTCATCTATTCCGTCTCCTGCACGACCCGTGCGCCGCGTGGTGGCGAGGAAGACGGCGTGGCCTATCATTTTCTTTCGTTGCCCGAGTTCGAGACGCGCGTCGATCGCGGCGAGTTTTTGGAGCACGCGCTTGTCCACGGGCATCGGTACGGCACGCTCCGCAAGACGGTCGAGGACACGATGGCCGCTGGAAACTCCGTGCTGATGGACATCGACGTCTGCGGCGCGGCCCAGGTGCGCGACTTCGTATCGGGGCTGTCGTCCGAAGATCCCGTGCGTGCGGGCTTCGTGGATGTTTTCATCGACGTGCCGTCGATCGAGGTGTTGCGCGAGCGTCTTGTTCGGCGTGGCGAGGACACGCCGGAGACGATCGAGCGACGTTTGACGAATGCGCGTGGCGAGATCGCCCGCGCGGGCGAATTCCGGCATCGGGTCGTCAACGACGACCTGGCCGTCGCCTTCAACGAGTTTCGGCAGATCATTCTCGACGCCTTTTCCAGAGTGGAAGGCGTCGCTTGATCCCAAGCAAGAAAGGACGCGGACATGGGCAAGCACATTGCAGTAGGGGTGACGGGGTCGATCGCGGCCTACAAGGCCTGCGAGCTGGTTCGTCTTTTTACAAAGGCGGGCTACGAGGTTTCGGTGGTCATGACCGACGCGGCGAAGCAGTTTGTGACGCCGTTGACGTTTCGCACGCTGTCGCGCAATCCGGTCTGCACCGGGCTCTTCGACGACGTCGCGGAGTGGGTGCCCGGGCACATCTCGGTCGCCGACCGCTGTGACGCGCTCGTCATCGCGCCGTGCACGGCGAACGTCCTCGCCAAGCTGGCGACCGGCATCGCGGACGACGCGCTGACGGCGACTGCGCTGGCTTGCGTCAAGCCGCTGGTCCTGGCGCCGGCGATGAACGTCAAGATGTGGGAGCATCCGGCGACGCGGGCGAACCTTGCCGCGCTCAAGTCTCGCGGGGCGATCGTCGTCGAGCCGGCCGAGGGCGGCCTGGCTTGCGGCACGACGGGGCGCGGGCGCATGCCGGAGCCTCTCGACATTTTCAACACAACGTGCGCCGTGCTCGAGCGCGCATAATCAAACAGCAAGGATCTGCAATGTCAAAGAAGATTGCCGCACTCGTCCTGGACAAAGGCTCTGCCCAGAGGATCTACGGCCCCGAACAACTTGCCGCCATTCGCGAGCTTGCCGAGCTTCGCGACGGGGTGCTCACCCGCGAAGCGCTTGCGGAGGCCCCCGCGTTGCTTGAGGGCGTTCAGCTCATGTTTTCCGGTTGGGGCGCGCCGTTGCTTGATGCGAAGCTGCTGGCGGCGGCGCCGCGGCTCGAAGCCGTGTTCTACGGCGCGGGATCCATTCGCTACATGCTGACTCCCGAATTCTGGGCGCGCGGCATTGTGATTACCAGCAGTTGGCAAGCCAATGCCGTTCCCGTGGCGGAGTTCGTCGAGGCGCTCGTCATTTTGTCGCTGAAGCGCTTTTGGGAGTCTTCCCGTGGTTGCACTTCTCCCGCGGGGTTTCGACACCCCAAGGCGATTGGGGCTTACGGCGCGAGCGTGGGTCTGGTCTCGCTCGGCATGGTCGGCAAAATGACCGCCGAGCGTCTGCATCGCCATGACTTGAAGCTTTTTGCCTACGATCCCTTTTTCAGTCAGGAAAAAGCCGATGCGCTGGGGTTTGGCATCACGATGCTGCCGCTCGACACGCTCTTTGCCACGTGCGACATCGTCTCCCTGCATGCGCCCAATCTGCCGACGACTCAAAAGATGATCACCGGCGCGTTGCTGGCTTCGATGAAACCGGGCGCGACGTTCATCAACACCGCGCGCGGCGCGGTGGTGGACGAGATCGCCATGATCGAAACGCTCCGGTCTCGCCCGGATCTGCTGGCCTTGCTGGATGTCACGAACCCCGAGCCGCCGGCCGAGGGATCGCCGCTCTACACCCTCCCCAACGTGGTGCTCTCGCCGCACATCGCCGGCTCGATGGGCGACGAATGCAAGCGCATGGGAGATCTGGCCGTGGAGCAGTGCCGTCAATATCTGGCAGGGCAGACGCCCCAGTGGCGCATCACACGGGAGATGGCGGAAACCCTGGCATGAGCTCGACCGTCACCATCCTCGTTCTTGATCCGCAGCCGTTGTCCGCCGTCAAGAAGGCGCTCGACGCGCCGGACCGTCTTGTCGTTGTCGTGCAGACGCCGTCGCTGGCGCGCCATGCGCTTGGCACGATGCACATCGCTCTCTGGATCTGCGATTTGCAGACGCCGGATCTCGATGTGAAGTCCCTCGTGTCGATCGCCCAGTATGCATCGCCTGGGATTCAGGTTCTCTTCACAGGGACCAAGCTCATGGCGATGCGGGCGGACAAGCTCATTGAACAGGGGCTTGGCGTCGGCTTCCTGGCGCGTCCCCATTCCACGTTCGACATCCGGAAGGCGGCGGCCGATGCGATCGCCGCTTTTGCGAAGGGCTCGGGCGGCAGGCAGGGGCGGCCCCCGGTGTCGGACGCGGCGCCGACCCGACGCATCCTCGACAAAGGCGTGTTGAGAACTGAAAGCCGCAATCCGGCCATGGGCGGCGTCGATCCCGAGCGCTATACGTTGCTCGATCTCATTGGCATCGGTGGCACGGGCTCCGTCTTCCTGGCCATGGACAAGCTGCTCAATATCGAAGTGGCGATCAAACTGGTCAACCAGGACCTTCTGGAGGACGACGACGTGCTCGCCTCGCTCAAGGACGAGGCGCGCATTGCGATGCAGCTCTCGCACCAGGGCATTCTGCGCACCTACAGCTTCGATTCCTACAACAACAACTACTACATCGTCATGGAGCTGGTGCGTGGCCAGACGCTGCGCGACGTGATCATCGAGAACGAGCGTCTGTCGGTTTCGACGACGTGCGACGTTCTCGCCGCTTGCGCCTTTGCGCTTGACTACGCGCACGCCAAAAATGTCATCCACAACGATTTGAAGCCGGAGAACATCTTCATCACCGAGTCCAGCGAGCTCAAGATCATCGATTTCGGCACGGCTACGCTGAAGAATCGCGCCAAGGCGCTCAGCCACATCATCGGCACGCCCGAATACATGAGCCCCGAACAGCTCCGCGGCGAGATCTGCGGGCCCGAGACCGACGTGTATGCGCTGGCCATCATCACGTACCTGATGCTGGTGGGGCGTTTCCCGTTTCCCATCGACACCACGACGGAGCAGCTTCTCGAGGGGCTTCAGCCTGATTTCGACATCCTGCCTTCGCCGTTGGACGATGTCCTTCGCCGCGCCGCGGCATTTGATCCCGCCCAGCGCTACGGCTCGGTGGGCGAGTTCGTCAAGGAATTTCTCGGCGTCTGTGGCAGAGACATCGCCGCGATCGACGTCAGCCAGCCGATCGTTGTCAGGTCCGGCGTTCCGGAGTCGGAGGAGCCGGGGTTGGCGGCTACTTGATGTTCATGCCGCTGGTGACGCCCAGCACGGCCTGCATGACGGCGATCGCCACGAAGGCGATGACGAGCGCGACGCCGAAGATCATGATCGGTTCGAGTGCCGAGGTGAAGATGGCGACATTGCGTTCGAGCGCGTTTTCATACCGCTTGGCGATGTGGCCGAGCGCCGATGGCATGTCGCCGGTTTGTTCGCCGATGGAAAGCAAGTCGATGACGGTCTGGGGGAAGACGCCGCCCGCGGCGAGCGGGCCCGAGATCGTGGTGCCGTCGGTGACGCGCTCCCGGGCGTTCAGCAGCTCGTCGGCCACGACGGCGTTGCCGACGGTCTGGCTCGTGATCTTGAGCGCCTGGAGAACGGGGACGCCGTTTTCGAGCAGCGATTCCAGCGTCCGCGCGAAGTTCGCATAGATGGCGCTGGCGACGATGCCCTTGACGAGCGGCATCTTGAGTTTGAAGCCGTCCCATTTGCGCCTGCCGCGGGGGGTTTTGATCCATTGGAGGAAAACGAAGATTCCCGCGACGAGTCCGATGGCGATGAAGACGGCGTATTTCTTGCTCCAGTCGCTGAAGCCGACGAGCATCTTCGTCATGGTCGGCAGGCTGTCCGGCCCCATTTGGTCGAAGATCGTCTGGAACTTCGGCAGGATGTAGGTGATGGCGAAGACGCCGACGCCAAAGCCCATGACGAGCACGATGACGGGGTAGACCATCGCGCTGACGACCTTGCTGCGCATGGCGTGCGTCCGCTCGAAGTGCGCCAGGAGGCGTTGGAGGACGGATGTCAGCGCGCCGCTGGCTTCGCCGGCGCGGATCATGTTGACGTAGATTGGCGAAAACGCCTTGGGGAACTTTTCCAGCGCGGTGGAGAACGACGCGCCTTCGATGATCGCGTCGCGCAGCGCCGTGATGACCTGGGAGGGGCCGCTCTGCCCGTCGCCGCGCGAGGCGAGGCAGTTGAGCGCGTTGCCGAGCGTCATGCCGCCTTCGAGCAGGTCCGCGAGTTCGCCGGTGAAGAGCATCACCTCGTTCGAGTTCATGTGGTTCGGGCGGGCGAGCTTGAACCTCGAAGGGCCGCCCCTGGCGCCCTTGGCCGCCTTGGCGCGGGCCTTTGCCGATTCGCTGCGCTGCACGACGTCGAGGGGGATCAGCCCGAGCCGCTCCACGGCGGCGATCGCCCCGCGGCGGTCGGGGGCGTCCACGACGCCGGCGCTGTTCTTGCCGTCTCGGCTTTTCGCTGTGTAGTCAAATTGCGGCATGGGGGAATCCTCTTCGGAGCGTCAAAAACGGTGTCAGATGCGTTCGGGCGTGGCGATGCCCAGCAGCGAAAGCCCGCGGCCGAGCACGGTGGCGACAATGCCACAGAGGCGGATGCGGCTTTCCCGCACGCCGGCATCGGCCTTCAAGAAGGGAAGGCGCTGATAGAACGAACTGTACGTCTGCGCCAGATCGTAAAGATAGTCGGCGAGCAGGCAGGGGCGGTAGTCGAGCGCGGCCTTTTGGACGACGGACGGGAACAACGCCAGCTTCAGCCCCAGCGCGCGCTCGACGGGATCGGCGAGATCCAGCGGATGGGCGTCGGGAGACGTGTCGGGGAATTGCTCGCGGTACTTTTCCTGGACGCTGCGGATGCGGGCGTAGGCGTACTGGAGATAGGGTCCGGAATTGCCTTCGAGAGCCAGCGCCTTGTCCCATGTGAACGTGATCAACGTCTTCGGATCCTGGCTCAAGTCGGCGTACTTGACGGCGCCGATGCCGATTTGCGCGGCCAGCGTCTGCGCGTCGTCCTCGGGCAGCTCGGGACGGCTTTCGCGAATGATGGCCATCGCCCGGGCCTCGGCCTCGTCGAGCAGGGCGTCGAGTTTGATGACGTTGCCGTCGCGCGTGGAGAACGTGCCTTCGGGCAGGCGCATGAGGCCGAACCACACATGCACCAGATCGACCGACTCCGGGGCGACGCCGAGCTTGCGGCAGACGGAGAAGAACTGCTTGAAATGGAGCTGCTGGCGCTCGTCGGTGACATAGACGATCTTCTCGGGGTCGAACTCCTTGACGCGCGATTCGACCGTGGCGATGTCCGTCGTGGCGTAGTTGAACCCGCCGTCGCGTTTGCGCACGATGCAGACGCCGAGGTTTTCGGACGAGAGATCGACGATCGTCGCGCCGTCGCTTTCCTTTGCAATGCCTGCCGCTTCGAGGCGGTCGACGACGTCGGCCAGCGCATCCTGGTAGTGGCTTTCGCCGCGGACGAGGTCGAAGCGGACGCCGAGGCGGGCGTAGGTGCGATCAAACTCTTTGAGCGAGAGGCGGATGAACTCCTTCCACAGCGCGCGGTTCCCGGGGTCGCCCTGCTGGAGCTTGACGAGCTCGGCGCGGCACTGCTCCATCCAGTCTTCGTCTTCCTTCGACTTCCTGCTGCTCAGCACATAGACGCGCTCAAGCTCCGAGGTCGGTTCCTCGGCGAGCTTCCCGGGGTCGGCGAAGTGGCGGTAGCCCATGATGACGATGCCGAACTGCGTGCCCCAGTCGCCGATGTGGTTGTCGGCGACGACCCGATAGCCCAGCGCCCGGTGGAGCTGGTCGATCGCGGCGCCGATGATGGTCGAGCGGATGTGGCCGATGTGCATCGGCTTGGCGACGTTCGGGCTGGAGTAGTCGAGCACCACGGTGCGCCCTGCGCCGGACTGGGGGATGCAGGCGTGGGGATCGGCGGCGATGGCGATCGCCCGGTCGGCGATGAACGCCGATTCCAGCGAGATGTTGATGAAGCCCGGGCCGGCGACCTCGAGGCGGGCGACGACGCCCGGCAGGGCGGCGCCGGCGACCACCTTTTCAGCGATGGCGCGCGGCGGCGTTCGCAACGCCTTGGCCAGGCCCATCGCGTCGTTGCACTGGAAGTCGCCGAACTCCGGATTTGTCGACGGCAGGACGCGTCCGGCGGACGCGGCGTCGGGGCAGCCCGGGAACGTCTGGGCGAAGCGGGCGCCGAGCCAATCGGTGAGCAGGTCCTCGACGAGCGGGAGGGGGAGGGGATCGGAAGAAACGGAAGGGGAATTCATGGTTCATTACTATACCCGATTCCGCGCCTTTCCCGCAACCATCGAATGCAGTGGGGCGTGAGAAGCGAGGAGCGAGGAGTTCTGGCCGGGGACGTCCCAAACCCCGTTTTTGGACAGGATTGCAGGATTCACAGGATTCCATTCTTCACGCCCGCAATCTTGTAATCTTGTCTGAAACCCAATCCACGCCCCGCCCGCCTTCGATTCAGGACGATGGACCGTGGTCCATGGACCATCGGCTGCACACTTGCTCTTTCATCATAGCCACGAAACCACAAAAACTTTAGCGAGGAGTGAGGAGCGAGGAGCGAGGAGTTCTGGCCGGGGACGCCCCAGACCCCGTTTTTGGACAGGATTCCATTCTTCACAGGATTCCATTCTTCACGCCCGCAATCTTGTCCAAAGCCGCTTCGCGGCACTAGCCCCTAGCGACTAGCCCCTGCCGCGAAGCGGCCTGTGTTTTTCGTGGCCATTCTCCACTCGGCGAAGCCGCCCCGGCCCAATTTCCAGCTTCAAGTTTCAAGTTCCCATCCGTCAATTTCCGCTCGACAAACCCGCCGAAAAACGGTAATGTAATCGTCATGAGCCATTACAATTACATTTTGCGAGACGGATTCACTGAGTCAAGGGCATCGGCGCTTCCCGGGCTTCTGCCGGCCTTTGCAGCCTTGGGGCTGCTGGCCTCCACGGCGTTTGCCGGGGATGCCGCCTTGCAGTTCATGCCTGAAAGCTTCAGCGGCGCCGTCTGGAATCCCCGCCATGGCGGCTCCGCGCTGTCCTCGGAGCATGCGGCCACGAACGGCTGGAGCCTGGCCTGGAAGGTCGGCGGCGCGATCCGCTTCGACGCCGCGACGTCGCCGCTGGCGTTCCCGGACGCCGCCACGGGGCGGGTCTTTCGCGCCCTCGCCGCCGTGACTTGCGAGGAAGCCGTCGACCATGCCACGCTCTTCGACGCCTCGTGCTCGGTTCGGTTCATTCCCCTGCCGTTTCCAGGCAATGAACGGACGTTCTACGAATCCCAGCTTGCCAACGCGGTCGCCCTGGCCTTCAACGGAACGGCGACGAACCTGTACCCGTCCGCTTCCGGCATCCAGCTGGTCGAAGCGGCGTTCGAGCCGCCTTGCCCGCTGAACGAAATCTACATCGGCGGGACGCCCGCCACCGCCGCCTGGGGGCAAGGCTGGCGCGGGGGCGTCGCCGAGCTGATCCTGCTCGTCGACGCGCCGACCGACGACCAGCTCAACGCCATCCGGCGATACCTTGCGCTCAAATACGACCTCGCCGTGCCGACGGAATCCGACGGTGGCATCGTCGGCACGTTGGCGGCGATGGGCGTCGATTCGTGCGGCCTCTTCACCCCGGTCTTCGTGGTCAGGTAACGACAGGATGACAGGATTTTCAGGATTCCATTCACCAAGGCAATCTTGTCAATCTTGTAATCTTGTCCAAATCCCGGAAACTTTTTGTGCTTCCTTGTGTTTTTCGTGGCCATTCCCCACCCGGCGAAGCCGCCCCGGCCCAATTTCCAGCTTCAAGTTTCCAACACCAAAAAAAACACTCGCCTCCACCACAGTGAAAACGGTATCATGGGAGACATCATGAACGGTCAATGGATCATCCTGCTTTGGGCGCTTCTGGGCTTCGTCTTCCTGTTGAAGGCGACGCCGTTCCGGCGTCTCGTCAGCCGAATGCGACGCCAGCCGCCCGCCGTCCAGGCGGCGGCGGCGCTCTGCCTGCTCGTCGCCGTCATCGTCGGCGGCACGAAGCCGGGCGGCACCAACGCGCCTTCCAGTTCGCCCCGGCCCGCCGCCGCGCCTGCCAAAAACTCCTCTCTCCTCTCTCCTCACTCCTCGCTCCCCTCGTGGTGGGCGGACGACCCGACGGACACCGACGGCGACGGCATCCCCGACCTGTGGGAGAAGTGGACGCACGGCAACCGGCATGTCGCGGACGGCGACATCGACCGCGACGGGGACGGGCTGACCGATTGGCAGGAGTTCTGGAACCAGACCGACCCGCGCACGGCGGACACGGACGGCGACGGCTTCGACGACGCCTTCGAGGTCGCCCACGGCATGGACCCGATCGCCCAGGAGGACTTCACGCCCGTCGAACCCGACGAGAACGGAAACGGGGTCATCGACATCTGGGAAGGCACATCGTACCTCTACGGCTTCACGGACGCCGACAACAACGGCTTCGACGACTGCTACGAGGCGTACCATCTCGAACCCGCCTCCGCCGGCAACTACGACGTCGTCGTGGACGTCTTCACGACCCGCAGCGCGGTGCTGACGTGGACGGCGACCAACGAGACGCACGGCATCGTGCTCCCCGCCACGACGGGCACGTCCGCGCGCCTGCGCCTGCCGTTCAAGACGGATGCCCGGATTGAACTGCTCGCGGAGCCCGAGGGCGCCACGCTTCCCGACGGCGAATTGTGGAAGGCCAGGCTTGAGGCGTCTTTCGCGCCTCGCGACGGACAGACCGCCGTCGGCACCTGCATCGTCTCGGATGACGGCGACATCCAGCAGACGGTTCCCAAATCCACATCCGCCATCATGCGCTTCCCTGTTGAAGCGCCCTCGACGCAGACACCCTCATCGAGCGGCGGCGGCGGGTTTGTCATTGATGTTTTGGAGAAACGCTTCGAGATTGTTCCCCCGTCTGCGGTTTACCATTCGACAGGGGATGACGTCGGGCCGTTCACGGTCACGAACGCCGTGAACATTGACACAAACGCCATCCTGTGGAGCACGGACTGCGGAACGATGTCGCCGGGCACGGGCGGCGCTTCCACGTTGACCGTGACGTCGCTTCCGCCCGACGGCGACGAAATCGTCGTGACGGCGTCGCTCATGCTGGACGACGTCTTCAGAGCCGTGGACACGGCAATCGTTGATCTTTGCCCCGGCAGGGAGTTTTCGATTACAGACTGCACATCGAATTTTTCGCCGCACCTTGGCGAGACGAATGTTTTCGACGTGACGCTTCCCGGCTGCGCCCACCAGAACACGCCCGGCTGGCTGGAGGCGGAAGTCATGCGGCAGACCACGGCGGGCTGGGATCACATCGCCTACGTGGACCTCGATTCCGAAAGCCCCGGCCTCGACCGATGGCGCGAGACCACGTCGCTTTCAATGGGCTCCAACACCTTTTCATGGGACGGCAAGGCGCAGGTCGATCTTCCGCTTGCCGACCATCCCGACGTCTTCACGGGGCCGAAGGGATCCTTCAACCGCGCCATGCCGGCGATGTTGAAGGGCGAGCCGGTGCCGCCCCCCTTCTGCACGCTCTTCGTCCGGCTCTGGAATCCGGAGCGGGAAACGGTTCTTGAAGAGCGTTCCCGGAAAATCCATGTGCCGCAAGTCGTCAACATCGTCCCGTTTGGCGGCGAGGATGTGTTTCAGGAATCCGTTTTCGGGGTGGGGTCGAACGGAGTTGATCAAGTCCTGCTGTATTCAGGTTGCGAGCCTTCCGTCGCGGACGCCGCGTTCGCCATGCTTCCTGCAATGGCCCAAGAGTTCTTCCCTTCGGACGTGAACTTGCGCATTGTCGCCACCGACTCCATCCAGGGGCCGGCAAAAGGGCTTGTGATCGTTTCCGGATCGAGTGACGAGTCTCGACGAGGCGATGCCGTAGGATTTCGGAAGCGCAACGCCAAGCCCGACGGCGCGTTGGCGGTCTATGTCGCGGGCTTTCAGGAATCTTTGAAAAAGAACTATAAAGCCGTGCTTGCGGGCAACAACGACCCCATGCCCGTTCCGATGACTCCGGCGCAGTTCGCACGGTACATCGCACCGACCATTGCGCACGAAATCGCCCATGGCTGCGGCCTGGTCGATCCGGATTGGCTGCCGGCGATTGATAAAGGAAAAAACATCTATCATAATTCACCATCGACTGGCCGGAAAATGATGGACGTTGGCGGCTTGTATTTTGTCGGCCACCGCTTGGATCCCGATCCTATCCGTTACTGGCTTCCCGACAATCTTCGCTACCTTCGATTCATATTGCCCACAGGAGAATGACATGAAAACACGTTCGCTCATTTTGTCCGCCTGTCTGTTTTTGACGCAAGCTCCGGCCATGGGGCAGGATGCAGACATGCCCTGGTACATGTATTCCCCCCTGCCGCTTCAGGCGGCGGTGTGCGACGTGATTGGAGTCGGACGCGCCTTGAGCCAGGACGACAAGTGCGCGACCTTTCAAATCGACCAGTTCTGGTACGGCGGCGTGACGAACAACCCCGTTCAATTCCACAGGGGAGGCGCCCAGCCAATGCCGACCAACGGCACGCCCGTCGTCTTCTTCGCATCCAAATACCAGTCGTTCCTAAGCCTGCAGCCCCCTGAGTGCCACTACACCTACATTTTCGACATGGACTACCATCGAAGCCGCTATCAGCCGGATGGACTTTGCTTGTATGATGGCGACCGCTCCTGGTTCCCGGCCACGGCGGAAAACGCGGCGATGGTCAACTGGTGCTCGAATCTGGTGCAGGTCTCGCAGGTGAATACGAACCGCCAGGCGTTCTACGAGCTGATTCGGGACGGCTACCGCCTGAACCCCGAATCGTCGAGAATGCATCGGGATTCGGAATACACCTTCATGCATTTCCACTATTTCAACAACACCAATTTCATGAAGCAGGTCTGGAGCGACACCAATCTCGTTGGATGGGCGCGAGCGTGGGTGAACATGTCATTCCAAGGAGAAACGAAAACTTGGCTCCCATGATGAAAGCACATCTGTTTATTCCATTAGCATGCCTGTTCTTGACATGGACGTCAGCCATGGGGCAGGATGCCGATATGTACTGGTACATGTATTCCCCCCTTCCGCTTCAGGCGGCGGTGTGCGACGTGATTGGAGTCGGACGCGCCTTGAGCCAGGACGACAAGTACGCGACCTTTCAAATCGACCAGTTCTGGTACGGCGGCGTGACGAACAACCCCGTTCAATTCTACAGGGAATACTCCTCGCCGCTGCCGACCAACGGCACGCCCATCGTCTTCTTCGCATCCAAATACCAGTCGTTCCTAAGCTTGCAGCCTCCTGAGTGCCATTATACCTACATTTTCGACATGGACTACCATCGCAGCCGCTATCAGCCGGATGGACTTTGTCTTTACAACACCCGCCGCTCCTGGTTCCCGGCCACGGCGGAAAACGAGGCGATGGTCAACTGGTGCTCGAATCTGGTGCAGGTCTCGCAGGTGAATACGAACCGCCAGGCGTTCTACGAGCTGATTCGGGACGGCTACCGCCTGAACCCCGAATCGTCGAGAATGCACCGCGATTCGAAGTATACCTTCATGCACTTCGACCTTTTCAACGATACCAACTTCATGAAGCAGGTTTGGAGCGACACCAATCTCGTTGGGCGAGCGCGAGCATGGGTGAACATGTCATTCCAAGGCGAAACGAAAACTTGGCTCCCCTGATGAAAACACGTTCGCTCATTTTGTCCGCCTGTCTGATTTTGATGCAAGCTCCGGCCATGGGCCAGGACACGAACATGCTCGTCAACCTGTCTTCAGCCCTTCCGCTTCAGGCGGCGGTGTGCGACGTGATTGGAATCGGGCGCGCCTTGAGCCAGGACGACAAATACGCGACCTTCCAAATCGACCAGCTCTGGTACGGCGGCGTGACGAACAACCCCGTT
The DNA here is from genome assembly GCA_050942875.1 of Kiritimatiellia bacterium. Taxonomy (GTDB): domain Bacteria; phylum Verrucomicrobiota; class Kiritimatiellia; order RFP12; family UBA3636; genus JAAZAI01. The sequence continues at coordinate 2,525 of JBMNOD010000025.1, read as the reverse complement.
CAATTCTACAGGAAATATGCCCAGCCGCTGCCGACCAACGGCACGCCCGTCGTCTTCTTCGCATCCAAATACCAGTCGTTTCTCAGTTTGGAACCTGCTGAACGCCGATATTACTATATTTTCAACATGGCCTGGCATCGCGACCGCTACCAGCCGGACGGTCTCCGTTTGTATAACCCTGACCGTTCCTGGTTTCCGGCCACGGCGGAAAACGCGGCGCTGGTCAATTGGTGCTCGAATCTGGTGCAAGTCTCGCAGGTCAACACGAACCGCCAGGCGTTCTACGAGCTGATTCGGGACGGCTACCGCCTGAATCCCAAACCGTCGAGAATGAATCGTGACTCCGAATATACCTTCATGCATTTCTACTGCTTCAATGACACCAACTTCATGAAGCAGGTCTGGAGCGACACCAATCTCGTTGGATGGGCGCGAGCATGGGTGAACATGTCGTTTCAGGGATTAACGAAAACTTGGCTTCCTTGATGAAAACACGTTCGCTCATTTTGTCCGCCTGTCTGTTTTTGACGCAAGTTCCGGCCATGGGCCAGGACACGAACATGCTCGTCAACCTGTCTTCAGCCCTTCCGCTTCAGGCGGCGGTGTGCGACGTGATTGGAATCGGGCGCGCCTTGAGTCAGGACGACAAATACGCGACCTTCCAAATCGACCAGCTCTGGTACGGCAGCGTGACGAACAACCCCGTTCAATTCTACAGGGAATACTCCCAGCCGCTGCCGACCAACGGCACGCCCGTTGTCTTCTTCGCATCCAAGTATCAGTCGTTTCTCAGTTTGGAACCTTCTGAACGCCGATATTACTATATTTTCAACATGGCCTGGCATCGCGACCGCTACCAGCCGGACGGACTCTGTTTGTATAACCCTGACCGTTCCTGGTTCCCGGCCACGGCGGAAAACGCGGCGATGATCAATTGGTGTTCGAATCTGGTGCAAGTCTCGCAGGTCAACACGAACCGCCAGGCGTTCTACGAGCTGATTCGGGACGGCTACCGCCTGAACCCCGAACCGTCGAGAATGCATCGCGATTCGAAATATACTTTCATGCACTTCTACTGCTTCAATGACACCAACTTCATGCAGCAGGTCTGGAGCGACACCAATCTCGTCGGAAGGGCGCGAGCATGGGTGAACATGTCGTTTCAGGGATTAACGAAAACTTGGCTTCCTTGATGACGTATGGCGTAGATGTTGAGCTGCCCGGCTGCAACCACGCGCCCCGCGGCGGGAGACCACGGCGGGCTGGCAGCACGTCGGGTGGCTGGACACGAGCCAGGCCCAGCCCGGGCACCAGAGGCGGCGGCGCTGCCTGTTCGGGCCGCAGACGATCACCTGGGACGGCGTCGCCACGGAGGGCGCCGCGCCGGCCGATTCGCCCGCCGTTTTCACGCTGGGCAAGCAGCCGTTCAACCGCGCGCTCCCCGCCGTCGTTTCGGGCGAACCCGTCCCGCCGCCCTACTACACCATTTTCTTCCGGTACCGGGAGGCGGACAGCGACACGGCGGAAATCATCGCCGAGGCCAGCACGACCGTGCATGTTCCGCAGATCGTGAAAATCGAGATGACCGACGAGGCGTACAACGAATTCGTTTCGCCCATTGTCTATCCCGACACCTATTGGCCTCAGCACATTGGCGAAACCTTTGTCAACGATGGCGTGTCGACTAATCTCTATGACGGGTGTCAAGGAAGGCCAAAGATCGACATTCTGCAAGACATCGCCGCAGACGCCCGGACGTTGATTCCGTCGGATGTCAACATCCGGTTTGCCGTAGGCTCCGTTTCCGGGCGATGCAAGCATGCCCGTGTCGCCATGCCTTCCGACTACGGAACAGATGTCCTGAATGTCTATGGGTTTACAGATGCCAAGCATTGTTCCTGGAGGAACGAGAATCCGTTTGGGATCAGTTATGTTTTCATCGACAAACTTAGGTATTGGCCATGCAACAAAAAACTGCTGGCAGAGACTGGGGCGATACCATCTGAATATCATGACCCTGCCATGTTCCCTTACGATGTGTCTAACCTTGTCCATGCGGTGACCCACACCGCCATCCATGAAGTTGCGCATGCCATGGGCTTGGTCAATCCGACGTATCTTTACGGAACGACGAGTCACCACAATTCAACGACGAATCGGAACGGATGGATCATGAACAGCGGGGAGTGTTGTCCCGATTCGCACCGCTTCCGAAAAGGCTCCTTCCCCTTTCCAACGTGGCAGTACCACAACGCCAAATACTTGAACTTCATCTTGCCTCGTCCAACCCCCTAAGGAGTCCGCTATGAAAATGAGACTGTTTTTTTTTACACGCCCTGTTCATGCTGTCGCCTGCATTTTTGATGGGGCAATGGATTGTAGAAGTTCCACCGCGCTATCTTTCGTTTTTGAAAAGATCCGACATCGCCGGAATCGGCAAGGTTCTGGACATCGGCGACGATTCCTTGCGTATGCAAGTGGATCAGTATTGGATCGGCGACCCGGGGACGAATGTGATTGAGATT
>JBMNOD010000109.1:0-9582 GCA_050942875.1 Kiritimatiellia bacterium | reverse complement strand
ACCCACACGGAATCGGAAGCCTTGAAGGCTTGCCGACTTGTGCCGCATTGCCTGATTCCGGCAAGGGGGGGCAGACACCCGATCTGCGGCGTTAAAACGGGGCGGTTTCCCTCCTTCTTCCCCCCCCCTTTTTTCTCCACACCTCTTTTTTTCTCCCTCCCCTTTTACCACCCCTTTCCGCAAAGGAAAAACTTGTTTTCAAGACAGTTGACTTGAACTTTTTCAAGATTATGGAAATTTAAAAAGCCCCCAAAGGGACGGCGTCCCTATCATACGGGCGGGGCTTCGTCCCTCCCTCCCCCGTTCACAACCTTCATACCCGTACCCGACCCCGTGCTCGTTCACAACCCCACGCGGAGTGAAAGTCTCCGCCGAGCAAAAGACCGGCCCTTGGGCTTCTCCTTGCATTCAAATTTCCAACCTCCAACAGTTGCGTTTTTACAAGCATTAAGGTAAGATTTCGTGGAAACTGCAACGCAACGGAGAACTGAGACCATGAAAATAGACGACAAGATTACGCCACAGGACCTGAAGCCAGCGCTGGCGCGCTTCTGGAAGGTGTCGGGCGAGAAGATCAAACGCATTGAGGCAGAATACGATACCACCGCCGGTTCGCCGGTTTTCACGGTGGATGGCCGCTACACTACGCGCGGCTGGACCGAATGGACGCAGGGATTCCAGTATGGATCGCCGCTCCTCCAGTTCGATGCGACGGGCGACAGGGCATTCCTGACCCTCGGACGCGAGGGCACGCGGCGCTGGATGGCGCCGCACGTGTCGCATACCGGCGTTCATGACCACGGCTTCAACAACGTCAGCACATACGGCAACCTGCTGCGGCTGGCGGGAGAGGGACGCTACGACGCGAGCGATTGGGAGCGCGAATTCTATCGCCTCGCGCTGAAGGTCTCAGGCGCCGTGCAGGCAGGTCGATGGAGTTCGATCGCGGACGGCGGGGGCTTCATCTACTCTTTCAACGGGCCGCAGTCGCTTTTCGCGGACACCATCCGCTCCCTGCGCGCCCTCGCGCTCAGCCACCGGCTCGGACACGTGATGATGGGCGAAAACGACCGCGCGACGTCCCTGCTGGAGCGGCTCGTCGTCCATGCCCGCACCACAGCGAAATACGCCGTCTATCACGGCGAAGGACGCGACGCTTACGACATACGAGGGCGCGTGGCGCACGAAAGCCTCTTCAATCCAAACGACGGCAACTACCGCGCACCCAATTCGCAGCAAGGCTATTCGCCCTTCAGCACGTGGACGCGCGGCCTCGCGTGGATCATGGTGGGATACGCCGAGCAGTTGGAGTTCCTGGCAGGCGAACCAGAGGAATCCCTTGCGCCTTATGGCGGTTTCGCTGAAATTGAGGCGTTCATGCTCAAAACCGCGCGCGCCGCCTGCGACTTCTACTGCGAGCATTCCTGTGCCGACGGCATCCCCTTCTGGGACACGGGTGCCCCCGGCATCGCGGGAGACGACGCGCTTTACGAGCAGGCGTCCGACCCTTGGGACGCACCGGAGCCGGTCGATAGCAGCGCAGCGGCAATCGCCGCGCAGGCGCTGCTTCGCCTCGGGCATTATCTGGAGACGAAGGGCGAAGACGGCACACGCTACCACCAAGCGGGTTTGACCGTGCTATGCACGCTCCTCGACGAGCCGTACCTGAGCCTCGCGCCCGAACACCAGGGACTGCTCTTGCATTCGATCTACCACCGTCCGCGCGACTGGGACTACATCCCCGCCGGCCGACGGATTCCATGCGGGGAATCCAGCATGTGGGGAGACTACCATCTTCGTGAAGCCGCCCTGCTCGCGCAACGTCTCGCCGACAACGCACCCTACTACACCTTCTTCAACATGATCGCGCCATAGAACGCGCTAAGCATGGATGATGAAACCGCATCGAAAAGAGCTCTTTTTGGGGGTCTGTCTTTTTAGGGGTCTGTCCCCTATTTTAATGCTCAACCGCCTCGCCAACCAAATCTCCCCCGAGCAGTCGCCCAGCGCCCACGGACGCATCAAAGCGATTGTCGGCGGCCATCCATGAAACAGACCGATCAAGAATTTGTCGAGGCATGCGGCTTCGCAATGGATTCTGAAGCGGGCAAAGCGGCGCTCGCCCTTCGCCGTGAACTTGCAGACTATGGTCGGGTGGCAAGCAGGCAACTGAAGACAGAAAGCATTTGCGCAAACACCAAGATCATCGACACGGGGATTCTTCATCCCTCCGACAGCATTGATCTGGCGGAGTTTACGGTGCATGTTGAAGACCAGATCGGAGCCAAATTGACAGACGAAGAGATCCTGGCTTTAATCTCTGCAGATCAAGGAGAGATGAACGTGAGAGACTGGATCCACTATGTTTTGGATATGCGAAAATGAAAAATAGGGGACAGACCCCTTGAAACGAACCCCTTGAAACGTGGAAACGTGGGATCGCGTGTGTGCGCGGGCGCGCGCGTAAAATAATTGATTGAGTTTTGGGCGGGGAAATGGTACAGTGAAGCGGTACGCGCAAAGGGGGGAAAGGGTCTTCCCCGAGGCAGCGAAAGGACATTTTCCATGGTCGATTCACGACAGGGCTCCGCGAACTACGGGGCCGACAAAATTCAGGTTCTCGAGGGAATGGAGGCGGTGCGGAAGCGCCCCGCGATGTACATCGGCGACACGGTCGAGCGGGGCTACCACCATTGCGTCTACGAGGTGGTGGACAATTCGATCGACGAGGCGATGGCGGGCTTCTGCACGCGCGTGGAAATCACGCTCAACGCGGACGGCTCCTGCACGGTCAACGACGACGGGCGCGGCATCCCGGTGGACATGCACCCCACGGAGGGGAGGCCGGCGGTCGAAGTGGCGCTCACGGTGCTGCACGCGGGCGGCAAGTTCGGCAGCGGCGGGTACAAGGTCTCCGGCGGCCTGCACGGCGTCGGCGTCTCGTGCGTGAACGCGCTGTCGGAGTGGATGGAGGTGGAGGTGCGGCGCGACGGGAAGATCCACCGCATCCGCTTCGCCCGGGGGCATGTGACGGAGCCGCTGCATGTCGTGGGCGAGACGTCCGAGACGGGCACGACGGTGACCTTCTCGCCGGATCACACGATTTTCCAGTATCGCGGCTTCCAGTGGGACATCCTGGCGAAGCGGTTCAAGGAGCTGTCGTTCCTGAACCCCGGCGTGGTGATCGTGTTCGCGGAGGAGTCCACGGGCAAGAAGGAGACGTACGTCCACGAGGACGGGATCGTCGGCTACGTGAAGGCGATCAACGCGGGGCGTTCGGTGCTCAACGACGAGGTGATCGCGATGGCGGGCGAGAAGGACGGCATCAGCGTCGAAATCGCGATGCAGTACGTGTCGGAGAAGTACGACGAGTCGATCTACACGTTTGCGAACAACATCAACACGATCGAGGGCGGCACGCACCTCTCGGGCTTCCGTTCGGCGCTGACGCGCGTGGTGAACAGCTACGCGCGCACGGCGAAGCTGCTGAAGGACAGCGAGGAGGCGATGGCGGGCGAGGACATCCGCGAGGGCGTCACGTGCGTGATCAGCGTGAAGGTGCCGAACCCGCAGTTCGAGGGCCAGACGAAGACGAAGCTCGGCAACAGCGAGGTCGAGGGCATCGTGAACAACATCGTCGGCGAGCAGCTCAAGGCGTTCATCGACGAGAATCCCACGGTGGCCCGCAAGCTCGTGGAGAAGTCGATCGATTCGGCGCGCGCGCGCATCGCGGCGCGCAAGGCGCGCGACCTGACGCGCCGCAAGGGCGCCCTGGAGGGCAGCGGGCTGCCGGGCAAGCTGGCGGACTGCTCGTGCCGCGATCCGGCGCTGTCGGAGCTCTTCCTCGTGGAGGGCGACTCCGCGGGCGGCTCCGCGAAGCAGGGTCGGGACCGCGCCACGCAGGCGATCCTGCCGCTGCGCGGCAAGGTGCTCAACGTGGAGAAGGCGCGCCTGGAGCGCATGCTCGGCAACCAGGAAATCCGCACGCTCATCACGGCGATCGGCGCGGGCATCGGGCCCGACTTCGACGTGGACAAGGCGCGCTACCACAAGGTCGTCATCATGACGGACGCGGACGTGGACGGCGCGCACATCCGCACGCTGCTGCTGACGTTCTTCTTCCGCCAGATGCGTCCGCTCATCGAGCGCGGCTACGTCTACCTGGCGCAGCCGCCGCTGTACCTGGTGAAGCGCAAGGGCAAGGAGGAGTACGTGGAGAGCGACGCGCAGCTCACGTCGAAGCTGCTGACGCTGGGCAGCGAGGATTTCACGTTCACGTTCATGGACGGCGAGCGCACCATCCAGGGGGGCGGCATGGCGCCGCTGCTCGACGTGCTGGCGGCGGCGGAGACCGTGTGCAAGCGCCTGGAGAAGCAGCATGTGGACGTGGAGCGGTTCTTCGCGCTGCGCAACCCCGAGACGGGGTCGTTCCCGCACTTCCGCGTGATCGTGGACGTGGACGGCAACCCGGCGACGCACTACGTCTTTTCGTACGACGAGGCGAACGCGCTGAAGGCCGCGGCGGCCGCGGCGCTGGGGTGCCCGATCGAGGATCTGGACGACCCGGAGAACCCGGCGTACTCCTGCACGGAGATGAATGCCTCGACGCAGCTCCGCCGGCAGATGGACACGCTCAGCCAGGTGTTCGGCTTCGAGAAGGGCCAGTACTTCGGCGACGGGTCGCAGATCGGCACGCTGGCCGACGGCTCCGGCGCGCCGACGCCGATTTTCTCGCTGGTGGAGCTGCTGGGCGTCGTGCGCGAGCGCGGCCGCCGCGGGCTGACGATCCAGCGCTACAAGGGCCTCGGCGAAATGGACGCCGATCAGCTTTTCGAGACGACGATGGATCCGAAGAACCGCAAGCTGCTGCGCGTGGTGCTCGAGGACGCCGTCGAGGCGGACAAGGTTTTCTCCATGCTGATGGGCGATGAGGTGCCGCCCCGTCGCAAGTTCATCGAAGACCATGCGCTCATGGTCAACAACCTGGACATTTGATTTGCTTCACGGCTTGTTTCGCCGAGAATAGGAATTTCCCATGGAAAACGACAACGCAACCCCCGAGACCGTCGTGGACGACACGCACGCCGCGATGCCCGAGCCGGGCATCGTCCCCATCAACATCGAAGACGAGATGCGCAACTCCTACATCGACTATTCGATGTCGGTGATCGTCGGGCGCGCCCTGCCCGACGCGCGCGACGGGCTCAAGCCCGTGCATCGGCGCTGCCTCTACGCGATGAGCGAGCTGGGCAACACCCACGACAAGCCCCACAAGAAGTCGGCCCGCGTGGTCGGCGACGTGATGGGCAAGTACCACCCGCACGGCGACGCCTCGATCTACGACACGATCGTGCGCATGGCCCAGCCCTTCTCGATGCGCTACCTGCTCGTGGACGGCCACGGCAACTTCGGCTCGATCGACGGCGACGGCGCGGCGGCGATGCGCTACACCGAAGTGCGCATGCACAGCATGGCCGAGGACATGCTCGAAGACCTCGACAAAGAGACCGTGGACATGGGCCCCAACTACGACGAGTCGCTCCTGCAGCCGCTCGTCCTGCCTTCCAAGGTGCCCAACCTGCTGCTCAACGGCTCCACCGGCATCGCGGTCGGCATGGCCACCAACATCCCGCCCCACAACCTCGGGGAGCTGTGCGACGCGATCGCGCACCTCGTGGACAACCCGCAATGCACCATCGACGACCTGATGAAGTTCGTCAAGGGGCCGGACTTCCCCACGGGCGGCATCATCTGCGGCATCAGCCCCATCCTCTCGATGTACCGCACCGGGCGCGGCGCGATGCGCGTGCGCGGGCGCGCCGAGATCGTCGAGGAGCACGGCGACGCGCGCATCGTCATCACCGAAATCCCCTACGTGGTGAACAAGGCGGCGATGATCGAGAACATGGCCGACCTCGTCAAGGAGAAGGTCATCGAAGGCATCCGCGACATCCGCGACGAGTCGAAGGCGGACATCCGCATCGTCATCGAGCTGAAGCGCGACGCCGTGCCCCAGGTGGTGCTCAACCTGCTCTACAAGCACACGCAGCTCCAGACGACGTTCGGCGCGATCATGCTCGCGCTCGACCGCGGGCGCCCCAAGGTGATGAACCTCAAGCAGCTCCTCCGCTGCTTCGTGGACCACCGCGTGGACGTCATCACCCGGCGCACGAAGTTCGAGCTGCGCAAGGCCCAGGAGCGCTGCCACATCCTCGAAGGCTTCCGGATCGCGATCGACAACATGGACGAGATCGTCCGGATCATCCGCCAGTCCCGCGACGACGCCGAGGCGCGCGAGCGCATGAACGCGGCGTTCGGCCTGAGCGAGGCCCAGTGCACCGCCATCCTCGACATGCGCCTGCGCCAGCTCACCGGCCTGGCCCGCGACCGCGTCGAAGCCGAGTACAACGCGATCCTCGTGCGCATCGAAGACCTCAAGGACATCCTCGCCAACCCCCAGCGCGTCCTCGACATCATCAAGGAGGACTGCGCCGGCCTCAAGGCGAAGTACGGCGACGCGCGCCGCACCGAGATCACCTACGCCGACGGCGAGGTGAACATGGAGGACATCATCGCCAACGAGCCCTGCGTGGTGACGCTCAGCAACCGCGGCTACGTCAAGCGCTCCGCCCTCGGCGATTTCGAGGAGCAGGGCCGCGGCGGCCGCGGCCGCAAGGGCGCCAAGCTCCGGGACGGCGACTTCGTGATGAAGGTCTTCAACCCGATGACCCACGACCGCCTGCTCTTCTTCACCTCGCACGGCCGCCTCTTCACCGAGAAGGCGTACCAGATCCCCGAGGCGGACCGCACCTCCCTCGGCAAGCCGCTGGTGAACCTGCTCATGCTCCGCCCCGAAATCGGCGAGGGCCGGGTGGACGACAACGGCCAGCCGCTCGCGCCGCGTCCGGCCGAGCGCGTGCTCGACATCATCTCCATCGGCGATTTCGACGATGATTGCTACGTCTTCTTCGCCACGGCCAAGGGCATCGTCAAGAAGACGCGCCTCGGCGAATACCGCAACGTCCACAAGGCCGGCATCAACGCCATCCGCATCGAGGACGACGACGAGCTCATCGGCGTCACCCTCGTCAACGACGGCGACGAGATGCTCCTCGTCGCGGCCAGCGGCCAGACCGTGCGCTTCAAGACGTCCGACGTCCGTCCGATGGGCCGCGTGGCACGCGGCGTCCGCGGCATGCGCCTGGCCGGCGTCAGCGCCGTCCTCGAAGACGCGGGCGACGAAGACGAGGCGGGCGAGAACGGCGAGAACGGCGAGGCCGAAAACGGCGCCGGCGAGGGCGCGGTCGAATCGGGCGCGGCGGATTCCATCCGCGCGCTCGTGAAGGTCGAGACCGACCCCGCCGCCAGCCTGCTGCTGATCGTCGAGAACGGCTACGGCAAGTGCACCGATTTCGACGCCTACCCGACGCATCGCCGCGGCGGCAAGGGCGTGAAGTCGATCGACACGGGCGCGCGCAACGGCTGCGTCGTGTTCGCCGGCGCGGTCCGCCGCGCCATCGAGGCGACCGAGACGGATCCCGCCGCGCGCGGCGACTCCGTGATGGTCATCACGGAGCAGGGCCAGCTCATCCGCACGCCCGTCGATTCCATTCCCCAGACCGGCCGCATCGCCATGGGCGTGCGCGTCGTGCGCCTCGGCGAAGGCGACCGCGTGATTTCCGCGGCCGTCGTCTCGAACGGCGACGCGGACGAGGAGGAGGAAGAGAGTGAGGAATGATGAGTGATGAGTGTCTTTCAGAAAGCTTTATCGCGAGCTTTGTCGCTTTCAGCGGCTAGCGGCTAGTGTCGAAAGGCAGCTTTGTCGTGAACTTTGTCGCGAGCTTTGTCGACCTGCGAAAACGCGGCGTGGGCGGACGGGCGTGGGCGGGTGGGGATAGCCACGAAAAACACAAAAACGTAGGTGGATAGGCGTGGGTGGACGTTTTTTTCTTCCCACGAATCCCCGCGAATGGAAGGCAGTTTTTCCCGGTCTTCGACCGTCGCTAATCGCTGAAAAACCGCCTTCCTTGCTGGATGCGCGACCTGCACGGCAGGGGGGATGTTGAGCGATCAGCGACGGCCGCAGGCCGACAACATTCCCCCTGGCTTCGCGGAGATTCGTGGGAGCTCAAGGTAAATAAACCGGGGTCTGGGGTGCCCCCAGCGGAAACTCCTCTCTTCTTCCTCCTCTCTTCTCTCTTCTCCCTTCTCCCTTCTCCCTTCTCTCTTCTCACTATTTCATAGCATTCTCCTTGCGCATGAACTTCCCCAGACTCTGCCAGATTCTCGCCGACCTCGTGCTCACGGTGCATGTGGGCATTGTGGTGTTCGTGGTTGGCGGGTTGGTCGCGGTTGTTCTGGGCGGGATTCGCGGGTGGCGCTTCGTGCGGTCGCCGGTGTTCCGTCTGGCGCACCTCGCCGCCATCGGCGTGGTGGTGGCGCAGGCGTGGCTCGGGGTGGTCTGTCCGCTCACGACGCTGGAGAACTGGCTTCGGATCCAGGCGGACGAAGCCGCCTATTCAGGCGGTTTCATCGAGCACTGGCTCGGCCGTCTGCTCTACTACGAAGCCGAGCCCTGGGTTTTCATCGCCGCCTACACGCTGTTCGGGCTTGCCGTGCTGGCCTCGTGGATCTGGGTGCCGCCGATGTGGAAGCGGCGCGCCACGGAGGGCGCGCATCAAGAGGGGTGACGATGGGGATTGGGTGGGCACGCGGTGCCCACCCACGGGATAGGGTGTGGCGGGATCCACGACCGCCGTGGAGGCATGGAGCATGGAAGGCGGGGCCGTAGGATGCGGGGCGAGTGCGGAGCCTCGCCATTCCGGCTGAGGCGCCCTTCGCGATGGCGAAGGGCGAGTGGCGGCTTGCCGGGACGGCGGCGCACTACCTCTGAGGCATCGGGGCAAATCTTGTCCCGGTGAATAGGCGCTAGCCGGACTTTCGCTATTTGCGGTCGGCAAAAACTTTTTTTGCCGATTTGACGGTCGATTCGCCCCCGTTTTGGTCGTTTTTGCTTCAAAATGGAAGCAAACCCTGCTGGTATAAACACCCCCGCACGCCTGTTGGTAAGTTGGCCGGGGGGCCTTCAAAGCCCCTTGAGGCCCAACTTATCAACAGGGCTGGGGGTGGAAATGAGTTTCTTTTTGCTACTTTTTCTTTCGATACGGGCTGGCAGGAGGCCGGGCCGTTGGGCTACACTTTTCCCGGGTGCATCCTTTGACGCGTGCCTCTGGGAGCAAATCCCTGGAAACAGACCAAGGGCACCCTTTAACACTTGTCCCGGCACGACCCCTTATCGCTTGAGTGGACGGGAGGCTGCGGCCGCCCGGAACCATCATCTCGCAACCAGTGTGGGGCTGCCGGCCAAACGTCAAACCTCAACGGCCTCGGCCAAAAAACAAGAAGGATTGCAGCACATGATCTACGTTGGAGTCGATATCGGAAAAGGCAGGCACGCCGCCGCCGCGGTCGACGAGGCGGGCAAGACCGTCATGGAAGCGCGCTTCTTCACGCAGGACGCGGGCGGGTTCGCCTCGTTCTTCGGCGCGCTCAAGGCATGCGGAGGGCCCGAGTCGGTCGCCG
>JBMNOD010000108.1:0-9682 GCA_050942875.1 Kiritimatiellia bacterium | reverse complement strand
GCGGCGGAGGCAAGGACGTCAAGAAAGCTGAACGCGGCGATCCGGAAGGCTTTCGGATCGGTGACGCCCCAAGACGCAGAATCCTGGTTCGCATCGTGCGGCTATATTATTTCTTAAACCGCTCTAGAGCAACGTTGTCGCGACCTTTAAGAAGCGGCTGGGGGTTGGATCAGCCGGATCAGACCGACCACTCGTTGATTTCTCTCAGCGCCGTGGACGCGGCGTCCCCGCCGCGTTTCGTTCCGCGCCATGGCGCGCTACGGGGAACCGCCCAGCCCTGGGAACGCGAGGCTCCGCACTCGCCCCCGTTGCCTGCGCCCGCACCATAATCCCGCACCATAATATTGAACACCATGGTCCATGGGCCATTGGTTTTTGGTGGTTTTGGGGTCTGTCCCCTAAAAACCCGTTGTGGCCCGAATCGCTGGGGACCGAGGTCTCTGCGGGCTGCCCGCCGTCTCGGCGGGCTTTACGGGATTCATGGCGTCTGAGCCGCACCGCGCCGGGGCGCGGGCGAGTGGGCGCAGGCGACGACACGCGGCGGGGACGCCGCGTCCACTGCGTTGCGCATGGGAAAGGGGCGCGGGTTTTCCAACCCGTGGAAGGCGAAAGCGCCATTAGGGTTTTAGGGTTTTGGGGTCTGTCCCCTAAAAACCCGTTGTGGCCCGAATCGCTGGGGACTGGGGTCTCTGCAGGCTGCCCGCCGTCTCGGCGGGCTTTACGGGATTCATGGCGTCTGAGCCGCACCGCGCCGGGGCGCGGGCGAGTGGGCGCAGGCGACGACACGCGGCGGGGGCGCCGCGTCCACTGCGTTGCGCATGGGAAAGGGGCACGGGTTTTCCAACCCTGCGGCGGGGGCGTCGCGTCCACTGCGTTGCGCATGGGAAAGGGGCGCGGGTTTTCCAACCCGTGGAAGGCGAAAGCGCCATGACCGGGTGCGTCCATGCGCCTGGAAGTGAAACCACGGACAGGAATGTCCGTTGCGCCCCGGCTGCGCCACTGTTCGCAGTGGGCCCGTCAGGGCGTTCCCCTCGGCGTAGCCGCCTCGGCCTGGTTTCCAGTGTCGGCAGCCGTTTGGAAAAATGCGCAGTTGACATTGGGTTCGGCTCTATGATAGATTGGTGCCGTTTCCAATCCGTGGGGCTATAGCTCAGTTGGTAGAGCGCTTGAATGGCATTCAAGAGGCCAGGAGTTCGACCCTCCTTAGCTCCACCATTTTTTTGTCCGCCGCTTTTGCCATTCTCAGAAGGAAGGCCGCTTTGCTGCAGGAGTTCCTAGACATTGCCAAAAAGCACGGACGATCGGCGTCTGACGGCTCCGTTTTTGAATGTCGTGGGGTGAGTGCCTAACGTTGTATTCCGAACAATTCATGCTTGACGCCGTGGCGGATCGAATTCGCTTGGCCGAAGCGCAGGCTTGGCAGTTCCTGCCCCAATGCAACCCGGCGGATCCTCGCCGGATGCGCCTGATCCGCTGGGTCGATCTGGTCAAGGATGCGCAGTCCAGCGAGAAGGCTCTCAAGCGCTTGGAAATTCAATGGCGAAACGATTGCAACTGAATCATGGAGACAGCAATGAATGCCAATGAGAAAAAGTGTCCGTTTTGCGGCGAGACGATCAAGGCGGGGGCGATCAAGTGCCGATTCTGCGGCAAAATGCTGGAGCAGTCGGCGGGAGGCCGCTTGGCGGGGGCGGAGCATGCGCGGCAGACCCCGCTGGGGCATGCCATCGGCACCGACACCGAGGTGCTGTTCGAAGGGAGCGCCTCGCGGATCGTCGGCGTGGCGTGATCCACTTTGAGCAATAGCGGCGTTTTTTTCGATGACCGTGAACGGGTTGGCGTTGTCTCCGGGTGAAGCGGTTCCGCTGGAAAAGGTCTCGCTCATTCTGATTCCGCCGTTCTGGCGGTTTGTCTTTCATGAACCGCTTCGCTTGTACGGGTACGGCAGAGGGCGGGCATTGTGCTGATCTTTCGCCATGAGAACGATCCGGCTCGCCGCATGGCCTGCGTCTCTTCGCCCGTGCCGTCGGTGCGGTGCGCCACAGTCCAAGCCTTGCCACCACCAGCGAACTCCTGCCGAGACGGCGGTCCCCAGCGTTCCGGCTTTTGGTTCGCCCGTCGTGGGCCGGGTTGATTGTTCATGTTCTCGTCCAATCCGACCGATCCGACAAAGCTCGACATTTCAAGCATCCAGTTTTCAATCCATTGCAGTTTCGGCTTGATTCCATGGCGCTTTCTGGAGTATTGTCTTTTTTAATTCCTTTGATTCGGGGCTCTTAGCTCAGTGGTCAGAGCTGGGGACTCATAATCCCTCGGTCGGGGGTTCAAGTCCCTCAGAGCCCACCACTCCACCCAGCACACTTATTACCGCCCGCGAACCGCGCGGGGAAAACAGGACATCTCAAGCCATGGCAAAAGACAACAGGAATCTCGCCCACGCCGCGCCGGAAACCGTCGACGATCTCGAGGCGTTCAAGGATTGGTGGGACGCGCACGGCAACAAGGTCACGATCGTGCTGATCGCCATCCTGGTCGTCGTCGTCGGCTTCCAGCAGTTCACCCGCTGGCGTGAGCGATCCGCCGAACGGGCGATGTCCGCCTTTGATCAGGCCCGCACGCCCGAGGCGCTCGAAGAGATCATCGCCGCCGACAAGTCCGCCGCCGTGACGCCGCTTGCCCGTCTCAGGCTTGCCGGCCTGTATTTCAGCGAGGAGAAGTACGATCTGGCGCAGTCGGTTTACGACGCTTTTCTCAAGAGCAATGGCAAGCACCCCCTCGCCGACGTGGCGAAGGTCGGCGTGGCGCACTGCCTGGAAGCCCGGGGGCAGCCTGCCGCCGCCGCCGAGGCCTTTGGCGCGTTTGTCGCCGAACGGGCCGACAGTTTTCTTGAGCCCACGGCTCGTCTCGGTCAGGGGCGGAACCTGATCCTCGCCGGGAACCACGATGAAGGCAAGCGCATCCTCGACCTCTTCATCGCCGAAAAGGCTGGCTCCTCATGGGCGGTTCAAGCGGATGAAATCGTCCAGGCCATCGGCCGGATCTCGATTCCCGAGGCTTCCAAGCCGCTGGATATCGCGTCCTTCTATGATTCCCTCGACGCGCTTCCGGATGCCGAGCCGGCCGTGGAAGCGGTGCCGGTCGATGAAAAGGCCGGGGATGCTCCCGCGCCCGCCGCCGAGGCCGAGAAGCCTGCCGAGGAGGCCTTGCCCGCTGCTGAGGCCGAAGCCGAGAAGCCTGCGGAAGAGGCCGCGCCCGCTGCTGAGCCTGAGGCCGAGAAGCCTGCGGAGGCCGAGGCCCAGCCCTAGTCCGCCGTCCTTTCTTTTTTCTGGACACGGTTCCACGATGGACATGACATGATCTAGGTGCTTCCCTGCAATCTTGTCGGTCCTGCCAGTCGTTCAACGTCACACATCTGGTTCGACACCCTGCCTGCCATGTCAAAATCCCTTGCAGATGCCTACAATTCCGTCATCGCCGTGCTGGCGGACGGGTTGTGCGCGCTGGTGGCGGTGTTTCTGGCGGTCTGGATTCGTTTCGACAGCGGCTGGTTCCACGACAGCTGGTTCCAGGTTCGCTTCGGGCGCCCCGACGATGTCTATGCCCGGCATCTGCCGCTGGCGATCGCGGGCGTCGTTCTGGCCTACATCATGCTGCGCAGGCTGAAGCTCTACAAGCGGCCGCAGCGCGGCACCTTCCTGTCGAAAATCCCGCGTCTCCTGCGCGGGGCGGGGCTCGTCACGATCTCGATGCTCGTCATCCTCGCCGTCGCGAAGAACTACTACAACGTGTCGGCCGGCGTGGTGCTCGTCTTCTTCCCGTGCTTTTCGCTGCTGCTGATTGTGCAGCGGGCGGTGATCTTCCGTCTGGAGATCCGCGCGGCGCGCCGCGCGGTCGCCACCCACGGCCTGCTCATCATCGGGGTCGACGCCACGGCGGCGCACCTCATGCGCTGCTACCGGCGCGATCCGCGGCTGCGCGTCAACGTCAGCGGCGTCCTGACGGCGCATCCGAACGAGAAGCCGGACGCCTCCATTCCCGCGGAGAGCGTGCTGGGCGACGTCTCCGACTTCGAGCGCATCCTCGACGAGACGCCGAACATCGTCCAGGTCATCGTCACCACGCCCGACATCCGGCGGCGCCGGCTGGCGGAGATCGCCACGGAGAGCGAGCGGCGGATGATCCGCTTCAACCTCGTGCCGGACATGTTCCTGATCATGACCTCGTCCGTCGAGGTCGAGACGGTGGACGACATCCCCCTGCTGGGGCTCAAGCGCCGTCCGCTCGACAAGCTCGGCAACCGGGTGGTCAAGCGCCTGGAGGACATCCTCGGGGGCATTGTGGGGTTGATCGTCTCCGCGCCGATCATCGCGGTGATGGCGGTGCTCATCAAGCGCGAGTCGAAGGGCCCCGTGTTCTACACCCAGACGCGCTGCGGCTACGGCGGCAAGTCGTTCGTGATCTACAAGCTGCGCTCGATGCGGGTGGACGCGGAGCGCGAGACGGGCGCCGTCTTCGCGGCGGAGGACGATCCGCGCCGGACGCGGATCGGCGTCTGGATGCGGTCGCACAACATCGACGAGCTGCCGCAGTTCTGGAACGTGGTCAAGGGCGACATGAGCCTCGTGGGGCCGCGCCCCGAGCGCCCCGAGTTCGTCGAGCAGTTCGCGTCCGACATCGCCCACTACATGCGCCGCCACGTCTGCCGCCCCGGCATCACCGGCTGGGCCCAAATCCACGGGCTTCGCGGCAACACCTCGATCGAAGATCGTCTGCGGTACGACCTCTGGTACTTGGAGAACTGGTCGCTCGCCCTGGATGTGAAAATCCTCCTCAGGACGCTCTTCGCCATGAACAACGCCTACTGAGTTGGGTTAAAACGGAAAATGTCAATGGAAATCCAAAGCGTCAAAGGCTTTTCAACCAACCTCTGGTTTTTCTGCGCCTTCTTCTCGTGGTGCCTTGCCCAGTGCACCAAGATGGCCATCGCCTTCATCAAGACCCGCAGCGTGGATCTGCGCTATTTGAAGAGCACCGGCGGGATGCCCAGCGCGCATTCGGCCACCGTCTCCGGCCTCGCCACCTCGATCGGCCTCACGGAGGGGTTCGGCTCCCCGATTTTCGCGCTGGCGACGACGTATGCGGTCATCACGATGTTCGACGCCTCGACGGTTCGCCGCGCGGCCGGCTTGCAGGCCGCGCTGCTCAACGAGATCGTCCGCGAAATCTTCAAGGGACGGCGCCTTCGCAACAAGCAACGCCTCAAGGAGCTGCTCGGCCACACGCGCTTCGAAGTGTTCATGGGCATGCTTCTCGGCATTGCCTTCAGCGCGACGGCGTGCGTCCTTTGGATCAACCGCCTGAACGGAGCCTAGCCATGCCGATCCCGCTCGACGCCATCGTGAAGGCCCTCGACGCCGAGCTGCGGCTCGACGCGTTCGACGATGTCTCGCACAACGGCTTGCAGGTCGCCAACCGCGGGGGGGTCTCGCGCATCTGCTGCGGCGTGGACGCCTCGCTCGACTTCCTCCGGGCCGCGAAGGCGAAGGGCGCGGACTTCTGCTTCGTACACCATGGGATCAGCTGGGGCGATTCGCTCGCCCGGATCACGGGGCTGGAATACCGCATCGTCTCGTTCCTGATTGAAAACGACATGGCGCTCTATGCGGCGCATCTGCCGCTCGACGCGCACCCCACGCTCGGCAACAACGCGCGCCTCGCCGCCGCGATCGGGCTGGTGGAGACCGCCCCCTGCTTCACCTGGCACGGGAACGTCATCGGCGTCCGCGGCGATTTGCCCGAGCCGCTGGGCTTCGAGGCGCTCGGTGGCAGGGTGCGGACCCTGACGCCGGGCGGCGGCTTCCACGCGCTGCCGTTCGGGAAGCCGGCCGTCCGCAGCGTCGGGATCGTCAGCGGCGGGGCGTCCGGCGAAGTGCGCCAGGCCGTCGAGGCCGGGCTGGACTGCTTCATCACAGGCGAGGTTGATTTGGCCTCCTGGAATTTCGCCAAGGACGCCGGGATCAACATGATCGCGGCCGGCCACTACGCCACGGAGGCCTTCGGCCCCCGCGCCGTGGCCGCCTGGCTGGCGGATCGGTTTGCGCTCCCCGTCGAGTGGATTGATTTCGGTTTGCCTTGGTAGTCGCTTTGCGCTAGACTGTTCGCCATGAATTTCCCCCTCGTTCTCACCGCGCTGGCCTACTCCGGCATTGTGCAGGAGGTCAGGCTGCTGATCCCGCTTGTCGTCCTGGCGGCGGCCTGCCTCGTCCTCGAGGCGGTTCTGGTCTATCTGGACATCGCCTTCACCAAGTGCTGGTGGTTTTTCTTCGCGACGGTGCTGCTGATCTTCGCCGACCTGATTTGGTCGAGCTGGACGGTGAGCACGCCGATGGCGGACATCATCCACTATGGCGAAAACGCTCCCCAACTCATCGCCACGATCGCCGCCTATTTGTTCATCGTTGGCATCCTGCTCGTTTGGACGATTGCCGCCGGCATTCGGCAGGTGGTCATTGAGACGGGCGGCAGCGGTTGGTTTTGGGGACTCGTTCGCCTGATCCCGCTCGTCATTTGGATCTGTTTGGCTGTCGGGGTCGTCACCCGCGGCAATGCAGCCGTTGGCGGCGACGGCGGACTGCTTGGGCTGATCGGTCTCTAGGGAGGGTGGAGGATGGCAAAGGCTCGCATCCGGCTCAGCGGTACGCGCGCTTCCAGAAAAGCGGGAGGGACGCGAAGTGGCAAAGACACGCGGCTGCGCCTCCTGAAGGTCGCCGCCGACCAGTTTGCCGAGCAGGGCTTCCGCAACACCCGCATCCAGGACATCTGCAGGACGGCCGGAGCCAATGTCGCCGCAGTCAACTACCACTTTGGCGGCAAGGAGAGCCTCTACAAGGCGGTTTGGGACTACGCGCTCGAACAGGCGATCGAGGAGTCGGCCGCTGTCGATCTCTCCACCGACAAGGATCGCGAATGGCTCTACCACTACCTGCGCGTCTGCGTGCTCTCCCTGTTCGACACGGGGAACAGCGGCCTGCTGCGCCGTCTCATCGCCAACGAAGTCAACGAGCCTTCGCCCGTTTCCGACGAAGTGCTCTCCGAGCACTTGGTTCCACGCGTCCAGGAGCTTGAAGCGCGCCTTCGCCGCATGATGGACCCCCACGTCACCGATTTCCAAGTGGGCTGCTGCATTCTCGCGATCCACAGCCAGTTCAGCGCAATCACCATCCATCGCAGCGCCCGGCGCAAACTCTTTAAAAACGACCAGCCCAGCGCCGAGGAGGCCGAGCGCTTCGCGCGCGAGATCTGCGCCTTCGTCATTGGCGGAATCCGCGCGATTCGCGGCGTTCCGCCTGCCGCCCGGCGTCTGCGCGCCCCAGCCAAGGATCCCGCATCCCATGCCGCGCACTGACCTTATGCCAGGCCCGGAGGCGCTCGCAGCGGCAGCGCATGGCGAGACCGTGGCGCTCGGGCACGACTGGCTGACCGGCATGCGGGGCGGCGAGCGCGTGCTCGAATGCCTCTGCCACGCCTTCCCCGGCGCCTCGATTTCGACGCTGATCTACAACCCCGCCGCCATCTCGGAACTCATCCGCTCGCATCCCGTCCAGGCGTCGTTCCTCAACCGTCTGCCCGGGGTCCGTCGCCACTACCGCATGTTGCTGCCGATCATGCCGCTGGCGGCGCGCTCCCTGCCGCGCCCCGACGGCAAGCTGCTGATCACGACGAGCCATTGCGTGGCCAAGAGCTTCCGCAAGCCCGCCGGCGGGCGCCACCTGTGCATCTGCTTCACGCCCATGCGCTACGCCTGGACGTTCTTCGAGGAGTACTTCGGGCGCTCGCCCGTCAAGGCCGCGCTCGTCAAGCCGCTCCTGGCCGCCCTGCGGCATTGGGACCGCCGCTCGGCGGCGGAGGTCGATCTCTTCGTCGCGATCAGCCGCCATGTCGCGTCCCGCATCGAGCGGTTCTATGGCCGGTCGTCGGAAATCGTCCATCCTGCCGTCGACATCGACCGCTGCACCCCGTCGCCCGACGGCGCCTGCCGGGGCGACTACGACTTGATCGTCTCCGCCCTCGTGCCCTACAAGCGCGTTGATCTCGCCGTGGAGCTGTATTCGCAAAAGGGCTGGCCGTTGAAGGTCGTCGGAACCGGCGGCTGCGAAGCCGCGCTTCGTCGCGCCGCCGGGCCGAGCGTGGAAATCCTCGGCCGGCTCTCCGACGAGGCCGTGCTCGACCTCTACCGCAACTGCCGCCTGCTCGTCTTCCCGGGGGAGGAGGACTACGGCATCGTCCCCCTCGAAGCCCAGGCCTGCGGACGCCCCGTCGTCGCCTACGCCAAGGGCGGGGCGCTGGAGACGGTGGCGGACGGCGTCACCGGCGTCTTCTTCGACGAGCAGACGCACGAGAGCCTCGAAGACGCCGTGGTCCGGTGCGCGGAGGCGACGTTCGATCCCGCGGCCATCCGCGCCCATGCCGAGCGCTTCGGCCCCGCGCAGTTCTACGAAGGGCTGGCGGCCTGCGTCGAGAAGGCGCTGGCGTGAAGCGCCGCCTCGACGACCTGCTTGTCGCGCGCGGACTGGCGGAAAGCCGCTCCGTCGCGCAGCGCCTGGTCCTGGGGGGCAAGATTCGCGTCCGGGACGTGCCGTCCCCGAAGCCGGGCAACACGTACCCCGAGGACGTCGGCATCGAATTGCTGGCTCCCGATCGCTTCGTCAGCCGCGGCGGCGAGAAGCTGGAAGGCGCCTTCGAGGCGTTCGGCCTGGATGTCGAGGGTCTGCGCTGCCTGGATGTCGGCGCCTCGACGGGCGGCTTCACGGACTGCCTGCTGCAGCACGGCGCGGCGGAAGTGGTCGCGCTGGATGTCGGGCACGGTCAGTTGCACCCCAGCCTGCGCGCCGACCCCCGCGTGACGGTGATCGAGAAGTTCAACGCCCGCCACCTGACGCCCGCCGATCTGCCGTGGCGGCCGGAATTCGCCGTTTGCGACGTGTCGTTCATTTCGCTCCGCCTCATCCTCCCCCCGATGGCGGACGTCGTGGCGCCTGGAAGCCAGCTCGTGACGCTCATCAAGCCCCAGTTCGAGGCCGGCCGCGAGAAGGTCGGCCGCGGCGGCGTGGTCCGCGACGAAGCGACCCGGCTTGAGGTGGTGGAGACGATCCGGGGATTTGGCCTTTCGATCGGCCTGACTTGGAACGGCGTCTGCGTTTCGCCCATCACCGGCCCCAAAGGCAACGTCGAGTACGTCGCCTGGTGGACGAAGGGGTGAGCGGCAACGCGGTGCCGCTCGCAGTCCAAAGTCCAAAGTCTGTACATTTTTGCACAAGGGCCGTGCGAAGCGGCTTGGGAAGCTGCCGACGGGAATCGACGGGCGTCGGGGGTGGCGGGGAGGCGGCTGAGAGGCCAGGCCGCAAGCGCGCTTGGCCGGGCTTGCGGGCAAGAGCCTTGCCCGCAAGAAGAGGGTAAAAGCGAAAAGAAGCCGATGGGCCATGCTCGCGCCGTTTTGAGACGGCCGACGGCGCGAGGGTGAGTGAGGGCGGTTGGGTTCGCGTGGGGTCGGGCGTTTTTGCAATGGACGGGGACTCTGCCCCGAACCCCCGGCCGAGGCGCGCCGCGCTTGGGGGCGGGCGGCGCGAGGGTGAGTGAGGGCGGTTGGGTTCGCGTGGGGTCGGGCGTTTTTGCAATGGACGGG
>JBMNOD010000107.1:0-10104 GCA_050942875.1 Kiritimatiellia bacterium | reverse complement strand
CGGACGCACCGGAACGAACTGGATGATCTGGCCGTGCGACTTGCCGCCGTCCGCGACGATGTCGACGCGCAGGGCGTTGACGCCCTCGGGAAGACCGTCCGCCTTGCCGGCGGACACTTTCTGGCGTTTTGTCGTGCGGTCCGTCCAACCGTTGGTCAGGCCGTCCTTGAACCCGGGGTTGACGAGAAGATTGCGTTCGGCGGCGGCGGCGCAGCAGACGAGGGTCGCGGCACAAAGCGTCATCCAGGGGATTGCGAAGTTTTTCATGGATGTTTTCATTTAGGGGTTAGGTGTTAGGGATTAGGGGCTGGGGGCAGCAAAAACTTTGTCGCGAACTTTGTCGACAAGAAGCGGCTGGCGGCCAGGGAAGCCGGAGGGAGTCTTTGTCGAAAACTTTGTCGAGAGAGCTTTGTCGAACTGTGGAAGGACAGGCGAAAACGGGTGTTTTTCAACTACGGAATGCACGGAAAATTTTTGTGGTTCCTTGTGTTTCCTGTGGCTATGATGGAGCCTTGAGATTGGGCTGTGGCGGCTTTGCCGAATCGTCCACGTTCGCGTTCACGAAAGGGCGGTTTGCGCGTCGATGGGGAAAACTTCGATGGTCCCGAGGCCATGGTCCATCGTCCTCAACCGGAGGCAGGCTGGCGCCTAGCGGATGATCACCAGGGTTCTCCGCGGCGGGAAGAAGAGCGAAACAATGCCCGCGTCGGCGTCGACATCGATGATGGGCGTCCCGCTTCCGTCGGGAATGCTGCCGAGCTCAAGGCCGTTGTCGGTCAGTTCGCCGGGAGGGCACGTGAAAAGCGTATAGTCCCCTTCCCGGATGAGACCGCTGGGCGCGGAGACGTCAAGCACGCCGTCGAGCGTCAACGGGCCGCCGACATGAACCGAGTCGTACCCCATGCCGCGCCCCTCCTCTGCGTCGCGGAACTGGAAGTCGAGCGTCGTGGCGCTGGAGAGAATGAGCGCGTTGGTGAATGTGAGCAACCCGAAGGTGGAAACCCCGGTGCCATTGGTCAGAACGCTGCCAAACGCATCCTCCGCATGGAGGTCGCCCGGAGAAAGAACGGCGTTGTCGTCGAGCTGGAGCGGGCGCAGCGTGTGGAACTCGCCCCCGCCGGCCCAGGTGCCGGATTGGACAAGGATCTCGGGGATGATCGAGGTGCTTGTGCCTTCCCCTTGCGTGGTGTTCTTGCGGAACGAGATGAAAGCGCCCGTCCGCGCCTCCAGCAAGCCGTAGTTCTCGAAGCCGTTTGGACGGGTCGAAACCGTATCCGTATTGCCGATGAAGAGCCCCCTCCCGCCGCCGCCGGCGGCGACCATGCGCCCCGTCGGCAGGTTGATGATGCGCTTCTGCCAGCTCGTATAGGAAGAGGAAAAGCCGTTGTACATCGTCGGCTGCCTCAAGTCGAGGTGCCCGTTCGTCCCCGTTTGCATCACCAGCCCCGCATTCACAAGGCAGATTCCGCCTTCGATGAGGCCGGAACCTTCGATGGCGTGGGCGACGTCGTTCGTGAGCGTCAGCCAGGTGGACGAGGAATTGATGCGGACATGCCGGGGGTGGGACGGATTCTTGTCCCGCTCCTCCATCCAGATCCGCCCCGTTCCCATGAATGCGCCATGGATGTTGTGGGTCTTGGCGGGAAGATACAACCCGGCAAAAGTGGAGTTTCGTCCATCGCTGCGCGACCCGCGGGCGCTCAGCCAGACCAGGCCGTTGTTGACGAAGGTTCCGCCATCGCCGGAGAGCGAGAGGGTCGCCGTGTTCCGATCCGAGACTTTTTGGATCATGTGGACGTCGCCGTGATTGACGAAGCCTTCGAATGGCAGCGTCAGCGCCGCGTCATTCTGATTGCGGCCGGTTGTCGCGACTTCGACATGAAGCGTCGCGCCGGGGAGGTTGGTCACGGCGGAGGCGATGGTTGTGTAGCAATCCCTGCCGTTCGACGAGCCCGAATAAGCGAAAACCTGGAAGGTCCCCGCGTTCCGCAAGCCCTCGATATTGTGGCGCACTGTCGCATTGCCAGTGCGAAACTCCACGGTGTCGTTTTCGGAAACGGTGACGAAGCCGTATGCCGTGGATGGATTCGCCGTCGAGAATTCCACAACGGAGTCCTGTTCCGAATTGCCATCGATGACGATGTCGTATTGGCCGACGTGGTTCGTGACGAAATCGACCACGTTGGTTTGCAGCGTCCAGTAGTTGGTGGTGAACACGCCGTAGCCGTCGAGCTCCTCGATCCAGTTCGTGAAACAGTCCGTGCAGTCGATGAAACTGGAGACGTCGAGGACGTCGTAGCGCCCGTGGACGGATTCGACCGTGTTGGTCGGCACCTCGTCGACGTCCCAGTTGGCGGCGACGTAGCCCGAGCTTTTCGTTTCGGGGCCGACATACGTCGCGAGGTTGGTCGTGACGACGGTTTCAAGCACCTCCGTCTCCGCTACGGCGACGACGGCGTTGTTGGTCACGTTGACCGTGCTGTTGGTCACGATTGGCTGAAAGTCCTGCGCCGACAGGCGTGGAACGGCGAGACAGCCGATTGCGAACAAGACTATGGCGTATGCTGGTTTCATGGGTTTGCCTTTCTTTGGAACGATTTTGCGCCTAGCGGATGATCACCAGGGTTCTTCGCGGCGGGAAATAGAGCGAAACGGCGCCGGCATCGACATCGACATTCAGTTGCGGCTCGTCGAAACCTTCGGGGAGCGAACCGAAGACCAGACCATTGTCGGTCAGTTCGCCGGGGGCGCAGGTGAAAATCGTGTACGTGCCGCCGTTGCCGAAGCCGGGCATGGAGGAGAGGTTCAACACGCCGTCGAGCGTCAGGCCGCCAACGACGGCGACGCTGTCGTAGTCGACTCCCGCCGTCTCCGCGCGCCCGAGCTGGAAGTCAAGCGCCGTCGTGGCGTTGAGAATCAAATTCGTGACGAACGTGGTCTGCCCCACCGTCGAAACGCCCGTGCCGTCGTCGTTCGACAAATCGCCAGGCGAGAGCGTGGCGGTGGACGCCAATTCGATGGGCCGGAAATTGTTGATGAACCGCCCGCCGCCGGCGATCCGGCCCTCCAGAACCAAGGTCGCAGCCAGCCATTTGCTGCCGCTCGCCGTCGAATGCTTTCGAAATGAAATGAAACTTCCGGCCCTGGCCTCCATGAGCCCGTAGTTCAACAGTTGCGAAGCCGCCGTGCTGGTCGTGCCGACATGCATCCCGCAGATCCCAGCAGCCACGAACCGCCCCGACGCCGCGTTGATGATCGGCTTGCCGTTATGCGCCTCGATCGAGGCGTTCTGGATCGAAAGGTAGCCGTTGGTGCCAACGGCCCGGACAAGGCCAAGGTTGACGAATCCGGTCTCAACCGTCCCGCCGCCCTCGATCGCGTGCTCGACTCCGTTCGTCAAGACGTAGGTTTTCTTGCTGGCGATCAGAGAGGCTGCGCCTTCTCTGCGGACAGGCAGATCGTCCATGTCGAGCCAGACACGCCCGGTGCCGAGCAAAGAGGAAACCGGAGCGTCGTCGCCCGATGTCAGCGACATCCTGGCGTAGAGCGAGCTTTGATTGTAGCTTCCATAGACACGAAGGCGGACGAGCCCGTTGTTGACGAACGCGCCCGTGTCGAACAGCTCAAACTGCGCGCCGTTGCGGTCGGCCATGGGCTGCTGGACGATGATGGCGCCGTCGTTGGTATTCGAAAAAGGCATGCGCAACTTCCCGGTGGCACGGTTCCGGCCGGTCGTCCCTTGGACTTCGATCGTCGCGCCGGCCGCGTTGAACACCGTGTTTGACGCATACGTGTAGAGCGCCGTCGTCTGGAGATTGCCGTTTGCGCTTGCGTCCAGCCGCAGGAGCCCCCGATTCGTGACGCCCATCATGCGGAACGTGGCGCTGCCGCCATAGGACTTCCCCAATCGAAGGGCATCCCCCGCCTCGATGGTGACATGGCCGTTGGTGGGACTTGAAACGGCAGTGGTGTACGTCACCGTGGTGTCTTGCCCCTCGTCGCCGTCGATGAGGACGTCGGCCGTCTCGCCATCGGGCGCGACGCCGGCGTCCCAGTTGCCGTCGACTCTCCAGGAGCCGGTCTCGGGGCCGATCCAGGTGTGCAGCGTCCGCTGCGCCTGTGCGTCGAGACAACAGGCCGAAACCACAATCGCGAGCGACGCGGCTCGCACGGGGGACACGAGCGGATGCAAAGACAATGTTGTGTTCAAAGACAATGTTGTATTCATGGAATGGAATGCCTCAATGTAACATAAGGAAGGAACGAATCAACCTTTTGAAGTATAGGATATCCGATCGGGCCGCTTCCTGTCAAACATGTTTTCCCTTGTCTCTTTCGCGCCGAAACGCTAGACTTTGCCCCTGCCAATCGCATTTTGGCGACAACGACTTGACTTTCGCCTCCATCAATCCAGGCACACCATGAAACTCAACCCTCTTTTCTCCGATCACGCCGTCCTTCAGCATGGCATCTCCATCCCCGTCTGGGGAGCCACGGCGCCGGGCGCGAAGGTCACGGGCCGAATCGCCGGCGTCAAGACCTGGACGCTCGCCAGCGCCACCGGGAGCTTCATGCTGCGCTTCCCGCCCCTCCCTTCCGCACCGATGCATGGTGAATACTGTCATGAACAACGTCCTCACTAAAAAATGTCTCATCACCGGCGGCGCCGGTTTCATCGGTTCCCAGCTTGCCCGTCGGCTCCTCGCCGAAGGCTCCGAGGTCACCGTCATCGACAACCTCTTCACCGGCTCCAAGTCGAACATCTACGACCTGCTCGACAACCCCCGGTTCACGTTTTTGATGCACGACGTCGTCCAGCCCTTCTGGGGCCAGTTCGACGAGATCTACAACCTCGCCTGCCCCGCCTCCCCCATCCACTACCAGCGCAACCCCGTCGAGACGATGAAGGTCTCCTTCCTCGGCATGATGAACACGCTGGAACTGGCGCTCAAGACCAAGGCGCGCGTCTTCCACACCTCCACCTCCGAGGTTTATGGCGACCCCGAAGTCCATCCGCAGCCCGAAAGCTACTGGGGCAACGTCAACACCATCGGCCCCCGGAGCTGCTACGACGAAGGCAAGCGCGCCGCCGAAACCCTCTGCGCCGACTACATCCGCGAGTACGGCGTGGACGTGCGCGTGATCCGCATCTTCAACACCTACGGCCCCCACATGCATCCGCGCGACGGCCGCGTCGTCAGCAATTTCATCGTCCAGGCGCTCCAGGGCAAGGACATCACCATCTACGGCGACGGCTCCCAGTCCCGCAGCTTCCAGTACGTCGACGACCTCCTCGACGCGATCCAGGCCTACATGGCGCTGTCCCACGACCGCGTCAAGGACTTCTTCGCCCGGCACGACATGGCGACCCCGGTCCTCAACGTCGGCAACCCCGGCGAATTCACCATCCGCGAGCTCGCCGAGATGACCATCGAGATGATCCCCGACGCCCACTGCAAGATCATCTACCAGCCCCTGCCCCGCGACGACCCCAAACGCCGCCGCCCCGACATCACCCTCGCCAAGGAACTCCTCGGCTGGGAACCCACGATCAAGCTCCGCGACGGCCTCCCCAAAACCATCGCCTACTTCCGCAAGCTCCTTGTCGGCACAAACGTATAAACACGGAACCCCCGCCGCGTGTCGCCGCCTGCGCCCCTACCAACCCTGCGCCCAAAGTGGACGCGGCGTCCCCGCCGCGTTTCGCCACCTGCGCCCACTCGCCCGCACCCCCGTGCGGCGCGCCTCGGAGGTGGGGCGACGCCGTCCCGGCAAGCCGCATCGCCCCCATGGCAAATGACCGACGCACGGTCTGCCCTTTGCCGTTCAAGTCCCCGTACCCAGCGAAACGGCTCAAGAACGCGCTTGCCAAATCGCCATTCGGCATCGATGGCGTAAACGTGTACGCGCACGTGAACGTGTACGACCGACACGACCCACAATGGGCGAACTCAAAGCCGTTGCGCTGGAGACCGCCGTCTCGGCGGGTGTTCGCCCTCCTGTGGACGCGGCGTCCCCGCCGCGTTTCGCCACCTGCGCCCACTCGCCCGCGCCGCCGTCTATGCGCCGCCGTCCACGCCGCCTGCGCCGCTTCGCACATGCACATCAAGCTGGTTGAACGGAATCCGGATCTTCTCATCATCGAGCCGATGCTTGATCTTCTCAAGCATGTCAAAGCGCACGTCCCAGTATTCCGAAGACTTCACCCAGGGACGCGCCGCCACCACCACGCCGTGCTCCCCCAATTCCAGCACGCCGAGCCGTGGCGCAGGCTCCGGAAGCAGCCGGGGCTCCTCGTCCAGTATCGTCTGCAACAAGCGCAAGACACGCGTCAGATCCTCTTCATAATCCACGCTCACCGTCACATCCAGACGCCGACGGCCCGTGGCCGTGTAGTTGACGATGCAATCGCCCATCGCCTTGCTGTTCGGAACCACCACGAGGCGGCCGTCCGGCGTCTTCAGCTCGATGGTCAAAATGCCGATCTCATCGACCGTGCCCGCCGTGCCGCCCGCCTCGATGTAGTCGCCCACCTTGAAGGGCTTGAAGACCAGAATCAGCACCCCGGCCGCAAAATTCGAAAGCGAGCCCTGAAGCGCAAGCCCGACGGCCAAGCCCGCGGCGCCCAGCACGGCAATGATCGACGCCGTCTCCACGCCAAGCTGCCCCAGCGCCGCGATGACGACAAAGATGATCACGCCCACATAGGCAAGACTGGAGACAAAAGAAATCAGCGTGCGATCAATTCGCGTCCGCGTGAGCGCCTTGCGGAGAAACGACCGAACGCCGACCGCGACATACCGCCCAATGCCCAAGATCGCCACGGCGGCCAAAACCCGAAGGCCAAACAACGCGAACCATTCCTGAATCTTAACGACCAAAGCTTCCATGAAACCTCAATTCTCCTGCTCTTAAACAAACTTGTAAAACCAAACTCTAAAACAAGAGACCGCCCCCTGTCAACCGGGAATTGGTCTTCATGAGGGCGCGCACGCCCCACGAAAGACCAATTTAGGCATTGGCGGCCAGCGGTTGGAAGCCACTGCGGCTGCGCCGCAGCAGAACACCTCTCTCTTCACAAGCCCGACCGTCCATTCTCTCCCGTGGGTGGGCTCCGCGCCCTCCCGTGGGTGGGCTCCGCATGCCCACCCAAAATTCAAAACTTCATTGACAAAACAAAGCGCGCACTTTATCCTTGCATCTATGTTTTCCCACACGTTTTCCAAGAAATCTGCGCCGCCAACACGAGGCCTGGCGCAACGATTGAAAGGCCCTGATCATGATCGCACGCGAAATCAAGCCCGGTGTCAAAGCCATCCTCTCCGTCGACTGGGAGCGCCGCCTCTTCGACGCGCTCATCCCCCTGCCCGACGGCACCACCTACAACGCCTACCTCGTCAAGGGCGGCGCAGGCACCGCGCTCGTCGACAGCACCGACCCCGCCCTCTGCAACGACCTCCTGAGCCAGCTCGAAGACGTGGAGTCGATCGACTACCTCGTCTCCAACCACACCGAGCAGGATCATTCCGGCCTCCTGCCCATGCTGATGGCGCGCTACCCCAAGGCCGTCCTCGTCTGCAGCGCCAAGGCAAAGGAACTGCTTTCCACGCACCTCGACATCCCCGTCGAGCGCCTCCGCGTCGTCGCCGACGGCGAGGAAATCTCCCTCGGCGACAAAACCCTGCGCTTCATCTACACGCCCTGGGTCCACTGGCCCGAGACGATGTGCACCTTCGTCCCCGAATTGAAGCTGCTCTTCAGTTGCGACTTCTTCGGCTCCCACCTGGCCACCAGCGACCTCTTCGCCACGGACAAGCCCCACGTCCTGCGGGCGGCCAAGCGCTACTTCGCCGAAATCATGATGCCCTTCCGCGCCGCGATCCAGAACAACCTGAAGAAGCTCGACGCCCTCGACTTCGACATGATCGCCCCGAGCCACGGCCCGATCTACAACGACACCGCCTTCATCCTCGACGCCTACCGCGACTGGATCTCGCCGAAGCTTCGCAACGAAGTCTGCCTTCCCTACGTCAGCATGCACGGCAGCACCAAGCTCATGGTCGGCCACCTCATCGACGCCCTCGCCGTCCGCGGCGTCAAGGTCCACCCGTTCGACGTGACCGTCGCCGACACCGGCGACCTTGCCATGTCGCTTGTGGACGCCGCCACGATCGTCGTCGCCACCCCCACCGTCCATGTCGGCGCCCATCCGGCCGTCTACTACGCCGCCTACATCGCCAACATGGTCCGCCCCAAGCTCAAGTACGCCGCCGTCATCGGCTCCTACGGCTGGGCCACCAAGGCCGTCGACCAAATCGCCGGGCAAATCGCCAACCTCAAGGCCCAAGTCCTCGGCTCCGTCATGCAGAAGGGCCTCCCGACGGCCGAGACCTACGCCCAGCTCGACGAACTCGCCGACGCCATCGCCAAAGCCCACGCCGACGATCCGGATGTGGTGAAATGCCCGTAAGGGCATCCTCGCCGCCATCCAGCGCCTCACGGCGCCACTACGAACCCCGCGAATGTACGCACCTCGTTCGTCGTGTGCCCGTAAGGGCATGTCCCCTCCTCCGCGTAAGAAACTCCTGCCATGTATGACTATCGCAAAGCCACTCCAGCAGAACAAGAAGCAATGCTGCGCATGCGCCAGGACAAGCATTGGCCCTGGCATGCGCCGCCACATTTCGACGCCGGACGGGATCTCTATCTTCTAACCGCCGCCTGCTATGACCATCAGCCAATTCTCGAAACTGAGTCGCGCAGGGACGAATGGGCGACGGCGCTTTTCGCCGCCATCGACAAGGCTGGCGGCATGCTGCGAGCCTGGGTGGTGCTTCCAAACCACTATCATCTTGTCGCTTGTGTATCGCTGAACGCTTTTGCACAGCAGATCGGACGACTGCACAACGGAAAATCGACGCAATGGAATCGCGAAGACGCCAAACCCGGGCGCAAAGTCTGGCATCGCTTTTCCGACAGGCGAATCCGTAGCCAAAGTCATTACTTTGCCACGCTGAATTACGTTCACGGCAACCCAGTGCACCACGGATATGTCGATCAAGCTTGCGACTGGCGATGGAGCAGTTTGGGACAATATAAAGCCAAAGTCGGCACAGCCGTGCTCGACAAATGGTCGCGAGACTACCCTGTTGACGAATACGGTAAAGGTTGGGATGATTAAATTGTTCAAAGGTTCGTCGTGTGCCCGTAAGGGCATCCTCGCCGCCGTTCGTAGTGTGCCCGTAAGGGCATCCTCGTCATAACCCAGCGCCTCACGGCGCCACTACGAACCTCCGCGAATGTACGCACCTTGTTCGTCGTGTGCCCGTAAGGGCATCCTCGCCGCCGTTCGTAGTGTGCCCGTCAGGGCATCCTCGCCACCATCCAGCGCCTCACGGCGCCACTACGAACCTCCGCGAATGTACGCACCTTGTTCGTCGTGTGCCCGTAAGGGCATCCTCGCCGCAATCCAGCGCCTCACGGCGCCACTACGAACCCCGCGAATGTACGCACCTTGTTCGTAGTGTGCCCGTAAGGGCATCCTCGCCGCCATCCAGCGCCTCACGGCGCCACTACGAACCTCCGCGAAAGCACGCACCATGTTCGTCGTGTGCCCGTCAGGGCATCCTCGCCACCATCCAGCGCCTCACGGCGCCACTACGAACCTCCGCGAATGTACGCACCTTGTTCGTCGTGTGCCCGTAAGGGCATTTTCGCCGCCATCCAGCGCCTCACGGCGCCACTACGAACCTCCGCGAATGTACGCACCTCGTTCGTCGTGTGCCCGTAAGGGCATCCTCGCCGCAATCCAGCGCCTCACGGCGCCACTACGAACCCCGCGAATGTACGCACCTCGTTCGTCGTGTGCCCGTAAGGGCATCCTCGCCGCCATCCAGCGCCTCACGGCGCCACTACGAACCCCGCGAATGTACGCACCTCGTTCGTCGTGTGCCCGTAAGGGCATTTTCGCCGCCATCCAGCGCCTCACGGCGCCACTACGAACCCCGCGAATGTACGCACCTCGTTCGTCGTGTGCCCGTAAGGGCATCCTCGCCGCAATCCAGCGCCTCACGGCGCCACTACGAACCCCGCGAATGTACGCAC
>JBMNOD010000023.1:0-43699 GCA_050942875.1 Kiritimatiellia bacterium | reverse complement strand
GCCGCCCGCGCCGCCGCCGGCATAGCCCACCTCCCGGCCGGCGATGTCGAACCGGCGGCCGATGCCGCCCTGGCTGGGATGCCCCTGCGAGCCGGGGGCGCCCGCGCCGCCGCCGCCGCCGCCCGAATAGCTCGTGCCGTTTCCGCCGGCAAACCCCTGGCCTTCCGTCCCTGCGCCGCCGTGTGTATTCGGGTAGAGACGCGAGTTGCCGCCGCCGCTGCCGCCGGCGGCGCCATTCGAGCCGACCGGTGCGCCGCGACCGCCGCCGATCGCCGTCAAGCCGAACGCGGACGAATTTCCGCCCGACGTGTTGGAACGGACGACCGTCCCCGAGTCTTCCGCGCAGAGCGCTCCGATGCCGCCCGCGCCGACAACGATTGCGTAAGGTTCCGTTCGCGCCGAGACTGGCAGGGCCTCGCGGTAGACGACGCCGCCGGCGCCGCCGGCGCCGCCCTGGCCGACCGCTCCGCCACCGCCGCCGGCGATGATCAGCACTTCCATCGTCCCTTCGCCGGACGTCACGGTGAACGTGCCGCTCCCGCCGAACGTGTGCACGACGTCATCGCCGATCCGCACCTTCGCTCCGCCCGTGGCCGAGAATGCGCCCGTCAGCGGCACCTGCGCCCGGTAGCGGAACTCCTCCGGCGTCACGTTCCGCGTGATCGTCGCGCCGTCGCTGGCGCCTGCGACAGGCGCCGATTCCAGCAGCGCGAGGGTGTTGGACGAGGCGGACGCATAGGAGAAGAAGACGGTGTCGCAACCGAGGAAGGGAATGGCAAAGGCAGGCGCCCCCGAAACCGCGAGCGCGCCGTCGACGTCGATCTGCGCCTTGTTGGCGCCATTCGACTGGACGACGGCGAGATCGTCCTTTGCCGTGGCGTTTCCCGAAAGGGTGCCGCCCTCAAGCTGGATCGTCACATCGCCGATGAAGTGCGTCTCGTCCAAATGGAGGGCGCCTGCGCCGACCTTGCGCAACACGACGGGGCCGTAAAGCGCGCCGCCCAGCCAGGAGTCGGCGTCGCCGTCGCCGACCGTGAGAACCACCGTTTCCGACGTCGCCGTCGAGTTGGTGATGAAGGACGCGTCTTTCAGCGTCCTCAGCGTGCCGACGATGAAGTTCGTCCCCTTGAGATCGAACGCGTCTCGATACTCCAGCACCGCCACGGTCTGCTCGGGCAAGGCCGCCCATGCGGACAAGCCGGCGGCCAGAACGGCGCCGGCGAGCAACGCCCGAGCGGATTTCTGCACCAGTCGCTTGCAAAAGCGCTGATGACGCTTGTGTGCGCATTGAATTGACGATTTCATGGTCGCTCCTTGTGTTGACAGATTCTTCGTGCAAGTTTTTCCCGACGGACGATCACACACGTTGGACTTCAATTCGTTTTTTGAACGAGAACATGCTTGCCGCCGTTTTCCATGGTGCGCAAGTGTAACAAATTCAAGCGGATGCCGCAATCTTCTTTTTACCGTGGATTTCCCCCGGATTTTCCTTCGGCTCGATTCTACCCATCGAAGCGCATCTGTCTGGAATCGACCGGTTCGGGTTCCTCGAAGAAGTCTCGCCACCGCTTGATCGCGGGGGTCGGGTGCCAAAGTCGCCAACCTGGTCTTGCCGTTGTCCGCGCTCCGTCAGTTCAGCCGCGTCGATGTGCGCGGCTGAGCTTGAGGAATTCGTCGCACATGGCATCGATCGACTCCTGCTTGTGGCCCACCGCTTTGGTGTCGGCATACCATTGCGCGATGAAGCCGCCCGATGGACGCCCCAGCGTGGCCACCAGTTTCCGGCAGTAGGCGCGGATTTCCTGGGGGGTGCCGTGCGCCATGGTCGCCTGGATGTCGACCGGACACCAGAAGGTCAGGCGACCGCCGAAACGCTCGCCCAGCAAGTCGACGCCCATGTTCTCCTGCTGGTCCATCTGGATGACGTCGAGCCCAACCTCGATCAGGTCGTCGAGAATGTCGACGACATGTCCGCAGCTGTGCAGGAAGGTCAGCAAGCCGGCGTCGTGCGCGGCGCGGTAGACGCGGGCGTAGCGCGGCTTCCAGATCGCGCGCCAGGAGTCGGGCGAAATCATCAGACGGCATTGCAGCCCCCAGTCGTCGCAGAACATGTAGCCGTCGGCTCCGGCCTCCGCGAAGCGCTCGATGGCGTGGAGGTTCATCTCGACCAGCACGTCGATCAGGCGTCCCAGCTCGTCCGGGGCCGTGTAGATGTCGGTCCAGGCGTTTTCCAGCCCCCGCAGGAAATGGACGCGTTCGTAGAGCGAGACGCCGTAGGCCATCAGGAACTTGTCGCCCGCCTGCTCGCGCGCGTTGGCCAGTGCGTCCCAGCGGCGAGGTTCGCGGATGTCGGGGATGCGCAAATCCTTCCAGTCGGCCCAGTCCGTCAGCGCGGGCTGCTTCACTTCGCCGAGATTGGAGACGCCGATGTTTTCCCAGACGCAGCCCCACTCGTCGGTTCCGGACCGCGGCCGGGCATCGGGCGAGGGGGTCATGCCCACATGGGCGAAATCGGTGCCGTAGGGCGGCGCCAGGTTGTAGGGAATGCGATCCGCACCCGTGAAACGAACGGTGTGTTGAACGACTTCGCGCGGCGTCATGCTCATGATGGTGCTCCTTGAATTGAATTGGTCATTGTACCCGGGCGTTGTGAAAAAGAGAAGCGCTTTTTGCAACTTGTCGTAATCGCAGCACACCCTGGTTTTCTTCTCGTTTCGCTTCGCGCCTTTGTGCTACAATTCCCTTCAAGAAAACACCCCTGTCCGTTTTTGGATGGGTTGTCCGTCACCGTATAGCTTGGCAGGTTGCGATGAAGTATCCGACGTCTACGATAAGACCCCGCCCCCTTTTCCAGCAAGGCGTGCTGGAAATGGGCCCAAAGCCTTTCTTCCAAAAAGACGATGCCTTTGTCGTCGATCTTTTCACGGAGCTTTTCAAGACCTACCGCCAGCTTCTCAAGGACTGCGAGACGGCGGGGCTTTGCTGGTGGCTTGGCGAGGGCTCCGATCTGCTCGAATATGATCGCGACATGACGCGGCGCATCCACTGGGCCCAATGGCAGGGGTTCGCCAAGACGGCGGCGGAGTCCGGGATCAAGCCGCCGGTCTGCTACACGGACAACCCGATCGAAATCACCTACGGCGACATCCGCCGCATCATCGCCTTGGCGAAGCGCTGCTGCCAGGACGTCCTCGGGAAGTCGCTCCGCGTCGCCCTTCCGTTTGATCCGGGGTCGGAATTCTGCATCTCCCCGTTCCGCTACGAGCGTCACCCCGAAATCCTCATGAAGGGGTGGGGGCTCCACCATGTCGACGCCATCGCCCGTTTCAAGGGCGACACGACACGCTACGCCGCCTATCCCGACGGCATTCCCGACGGAACGCCGTTCGGCGAGTTTTTCGGCAAGCAGGCGCGCCTCTATCTCGAAGACATGGGCGCGGACGCCATCTGGTTCTCCAACAGCTTCGGGTTTGGACGGAGCCCGTACGCGTCCGGCGGCACCGGGCAGTTCTTCGACGGCGAAACCTTCCATCCGGACGGCAATCGCGCCGTCCACGACGCCGTCGTCGAATTCTGGGATTGCTTCCGGCGGCATTGCCCCGACGTTTCGATTCTCTGCCGCGGGACGGATTTCCCCGTCGGCGTCAACCTCGTCAACCACGCGTCGGCGTACCAGGCCGTCTACGAGGGCAACCGATACGGGATCACGCCGCCGCCGAACACGCCGTGGTCTGCTCTGACGCACAACCACGGGCTTGCCCTGGCCGGGTATCTGACGCAGAACGGCCCGTTCCCGGGGGAGCGGATGTCGTTGCGTTTTTACACGACGGACCAGTGGTTCTGCAACAATCCCTGGTTCGACCGCTGGGATCGCAGTCCGCACGACGTCTATCTCTCCGCTTCGATGTGCAAGCTGCTGCCTTCCGGAAAGGTCGGCGCATTCAACACCGTGCACGTGATGGGCGTCGACGGGTCGTGGGGCGAGCTTGTCTCCGAAGTGGCCGATGAAGTGGTCCCCCATCTCAAGCGCGCCGCCGCGTTGAAGCCGGATGCGATCCCGCCGCTGCTCTGGGTCTATCCGTTTGACGAGCACAACGCGCAGGTCTTTGGCGAGGAGAATCGCATGGACGAGCCCTATGGCGGCGACCTCTCGATCTCCTGCGCGCTCAACCATGCCTTCCCGCTCGCGGGCATTGTCACCACGGCCAATCTTGGCGCGGCTCTGGCCGAGCACGGCCCGGCCTTCCGGGCCACGGTGCTCGTTTCGCCGCCGCCGGAGCCGGGCAGCGTCTGGGAGCGGCTGTTGAACGCCCATCTCGACGCCGGCGGGAAGGTTCTCTGCTACGGCACCTTGAAACGCGCGGGCGACGACTGGCTGAAGCGCCTCGGGCTGCGCGCCGACGCCGCGCCGGTTTCCGGCCTCTGCAAGGTCGGCGGGCGAATGATGGATTTCGACGCGCCGATCTGCCAGGGCGGACTTTGCGAAACGGCCGATGGCGCAACAGTGCTGGCCGCGGCCGCCCAGGGCGGCGAGACGCGCGTGCTTGCGTCCGTCCGCGGCCGCCTGGCGTGGGTGCGCGGCGGAGCGAACGTCACGCGCGAGGGGCTGGCGCAGCGCCGCATGGATGTCCGGGACCCGAACGACTGGTTCCCGCCCGAGTCGCTCTATGCAGTGGCGCTTGCCGCGCTGGGCTGGCGCGTCGAGATCGTCCCGGGCTTCAAGCCGGGCGTCGCGACGGTGTTTCTCGTCAGCCGCCATGCGAACGGATGGCTTTTTGCCGGACACAGCCCCGACGACGCGGCGGCGCTCCGCGTGGGCGCGCCGATGGGCGCGCCGGTGCCTTTGGGGCGCTTTGTCAAGGTCCAGGACGGCGCATCGGTTTTTCCGATCCGCAATGGGTTCCACGACGAAGTGCGCGTCTTTGTCAGGCAGTCCGGCGGGATCGTCGGCTGCCATGGCCAGCCGGTGATCGCCAAGGAGCTTCGCCGCCGCTGGCATGTGAGCGGGCTGAAGGACGCGACTGTTCGCTTCTATGTCGAGCCGGGCTGCAAGACGATCTACTACACGACCGAGAGTCCGGAATTCGCCCATCCGCGCGATCCGATCGTCCCGGAATTGCATGCCGATGCCACCGGGACGTGGTTTGAGCTCGAGAACCATTCCGGCCCGCTGTCGATCGGATGGGGGGTGGGGGACGACCTGAAGCAGGGAATGGCGGCGAGCGGTTGAAAAGGGAAACAAGCGCGAGGAATTGCATGTCTGGAAAGATTGTCATTAAAACGCCGGAAGAGCTCGACATCATGCGTCAGGCGGGCCGAAAGGCCGCCGAGGTGCTGCGGATCGTCTGCGAGGCCGTGGCGCCTGGCGTGGCCACGCAGGATCTCGACGACCTGGCTCGCGACACGATGGCGGCGCTCGGGGTCAGGAGCGCGTTTCTTGGCTACATGGGCTATCCCGCGCAAACCTGCATCTCGATCAACGAAACGGTCATCCATGGCATCCCCGGCAAGCGAAAGATTCAGGATGGCGATGTGGTGAGCGTCGATGTGGGGGTTTGGCACGAGGGTTTCGTCGGGGACAACGCGAAGACGGTCGCCGTCAATGTGACGGACCCGCAGGTGCTGGCGCTGCTGGAGAACACGGAGCGCGCGTTGATGGCGGGCGTCGCGGCCGCGACGCCGGGCGCGAGGCTCGGCGACGTGTCGCACGCTGTCGAGCGGGTGGCGAAACGGAGCGGCATTTCGGTGGTGCGCGAGTTCGTGGGGCATGGCTGCGGTCGCGCGATGCACGAGGAGCCGCAGATTCCGAACTACGGCCCGCCGGGTCGCGGCCCGTTGCTCAGGCCCGGCATGGTGCTGTGCATCGAGCCGATGCTGAACATGGGTTCGCGGCGGGTCCGCACGTTGGACGACGGGTGGACCATCGTGACGTGCGATGGCAAGCCGTCCGCGCATTTCGAGCACATGGTTGCGGTCACGCCGAGCGGCCCGGAGATCCTGACGCCGCGCGAGGCGGATTGAACCGAATTTGAGGAGGGAGAACCGACATGAAGACGCGTTTTTACGTGGGATCAAGCAGCGGCGAGGCGAAGGCCGGGCTGCGGGTGTTTGAAATCAATTCCGGCACGGGCGCCATTCGGCAGATCAGCCAGGTTGACGATGCCATGGATCCGACCTATCTCGCCGTGTCGGCCGACGGCCGCTTTCTTTATTCCACGCAGCGGATGGCGCCGAATTCAGAGGGCTGGAGCGGCGGCGTCGCCGTCTATGCGGTCAAGGGCGACACGCTTGAAAAGGTCGCCGAGCATCTTTGCGCCCCCGGCGCGCCCTGCCATCTGTCGCTTTCGCACAACGGACGGCAGCTCGTCTGGGCCGAGTACGGGAAAGCCTGGTCGGGCGCTTTCGCGGTCGGAGACGACGGGCTCCTCAAGGGTGCGTCGGCGCGCGTCCGGCACACGGGCAAGGGGCCGAATCCGGCCCGGCAGGAGGCGGCGCACAGCCACTGCGCGGTGACGACGCCGGACGACAGCCGCATCTGCGTCTGCGACCTGGGCATCGACCAGGTGGTCGTCTATGACGCCGAGGCGAAGGACGGCGCGCTGCGCCGCATCGAGGGCGCGGGCTTCCGGTCGGCGCCGGGCGCGGGGCCGCGCCACATCATCTTCCATCCCACTGCCGACTTCGCGTTCCTTTTGTGCGAGCTCGACAGCACGATGGTTTCCCTGCGCCACCTCGGCGGCGGCGCGTTCGAGGAAGTCGGCACGTACACGATGTTGCCGGCGGGATTCTCTGGCGAGACGAAGGCGGCGGCGGTCAAGGTTTCGCCGGACGGACGCTGGGTGCTCGGCTCCAACCGCGGATGCGACAGCGTGGCGGCCTATCGGCTCGACGTGGAAACGGGGCGGCTTGATCTCCAGGCGATCAGCCCGCTCAACGGCTCCTTCCCGCGGGATTTCGAGTTCACGCCGGATGGCCGGTTCGTCGTGCTGGGCCACAAGCTCTCGAACGAAGTCGCGGTGTATGCCTTCGATGGCGAAACGGGGCGGCTGGCGCAGGTGGCCAACACGGTCTCGATGATCAAGCCGCTTTGCTTCGTGTTTGAACGATAGCGTTTTGCGAGTGGCCCATGCGCGCGTCTGCCTCTCGATTCCGTCTTGCGTCTCGATCCGCCCGCAGTTTGTTGCGCGGCGCGGCTGCGGCGGCGCTGCTGGCCGCCAGCAGCGGCTGCCGCGGCGTTGTCGTGACGCCGCCACGGCGGACGGCGGCGGAAATCGCCGCGCGAGAGGCGGAGCGTCTGCTCGACATCCATCGTCGGACGGGCGCCTACCCCTATGTGTTCGGGGGCAACCCGCGCTACGACGCCCAGGGGCGGATCGTTGGCGGCACCTTCGACTGCTCCGCGCTGGTCCAGCATTGCTACCGCCAGGCCGGCGTTTCGCTGCCGCGTGTTTCCCGCAGACAGGCTCGGGCCGGCCGGCGCGTGTCGCGGCGTCGCTTGCGCCGTGGCGACGTGCTGGCGTTTGACACGGATGCCGACGGCGTG
Source organism: Kiritimatiellia bacterium (assembly GCA_050942875.1). Classification (GTDB taxonomy): domain Bacteria; phylum Verrucomicrobiota; class Kiritimatiellia; order RFP12; family UBA3636; genus JAAZAI01. Next base: position 36,156 of record JBMNOD010000023.1, on the reverse strand, counting down.
GTCAACCACGTCGGCCTCTACATCGGCGGCGGGCGGATGATTCATGCCAGCGGCTCCGAGAAGGGGATCGGCGAGGCGAGGCTCGCCGGGCATTGGGCCAAGACCCTTGTCGCGGCGCGGAGGCCTTGAGGCCGCGTCCACTTGTGTCCGGATTCGCGCGACATTCAGGAGTTTGGGTTTTCAGCATCAAGGAGGTGAACGATGAAGGGAAGGCATTTGAAGGATGCAGCCACGGTTTTCATGGTGCTGGCGGTTTTCATCGCGGCGCCGGCCGCAAGTCTGGTTGGGTACCAGGTCACAACGGATTGCGCCGAGGACTGGAACGTGCTCGTCAACGACCAGTTGATCGTCAGGCATCGGCCGACCGGCTTCGAGCGTTGCTTCTACAGCGGCAGCCTCAACAGCATTGTCGTGGAAGGGGCAAACACGGTCGCGCTGGTTGACATGCCGAGGCGCAATCCCGCGCACAATCCGGAGCCGGGCGGCTGCCTGAAGCTTGAGATTCGTCTTGTGCCCGACTATCGGGGCGGGCGCGGGTACAAAAAGACGGTCACGCTGTTGGAGCACAGCGGTTCGGAGAGCACGAACCTCCAGTTTTTCGTGGGGCAGCCGGTGTCTCCGCTTGTCGGCGGTTTTGTTGTGCCGGGAGCGCGGCGCAGATTTTTCGCCGGCCGCCGCGCTTTGCTTGTCTTTGGCCTCTACGCGCTGCTGGTCAATGTCCATGGTTTCATCCTGGTGGCGAAAGACCGCGCCGAGCCCAAACGCCCGCCTCGCCGACGTTCGTCGTCCGGATTTGGCTGGAATGCGGTTCTTGGCGGCGGCATCGGCCAGTTGGCCGCCATGTTGCTTCTGAAGCACAACATGGACAAGCCGGCGCTTGTCATCGGCATGCCGGCGCTGACGCTGCTTCTGTTCGCGCTTGTGCATGCCGGCGATGCCACGGGATGGCTTGATCGGGATCTCGGCCTCGGGCCGCCTGCGAGGCGTCTTGTTGCGTCGCTCAAGGACGGTTGCGTAGGCTTGACGAATTTCGGGTGTTCGAAGAAGCGCGTCGAAGACGAGTTGCAGTCGCGACGGGAATCGGCTCGTCGCACGGGCATGGAATGACCAACCGGCCTGGCAGGCGGCAGAGAACCGCCCGAAGGCCACGACAACGATAAAGGAACAACATGAAGAAGAGAATGCAGGGAGCATGGATTGTCGCGGCCGCGATGGCGGTCGCCGGATTGACGCAAGCGCAGACGCCGACGCCGGAGGCGACGGCGAAGCCTTCGTCGGACGAGCTTAAGGTGCTTGCCATTGGCAACAGTTTCTCCAACAACGCCACCCGGCAGCTTCCGGCGCTGGCGAAAGCGGCGGGCAAGAAGTTGAAGGTCGTTGGCGCGTCGATCGGCGGATGCGACTTCGAGAAGCATGTTCGCCTTGCGGAGGCCCATGCCGCCGATCCCGCCCAAGGCAAGCCTTACGGCGGCAAGAGCCTCCAGCAGATGCTCGCGAGCGACGCATGGGACGTTGTGACGATCCAGCAGGTGAGCCACAAGAGCTTCAAGCCCGAGACCTTCCGCCCGCATGCGCTGAAGTTGATCGCCATCATCCGCGAATACGCGCCCCAGGCGGAGATTGTCATCCACCAGACGTGGGCCTATCGCGACGACCACAAGTTCTGGGGAAAGAAGGACTTCGACACCGATGTCATGTATGCGGGCGTTCGCAAGACTTACGACGACTTCGCAGCCGAAGTCGGGTTCCGGCTGATTCCCAGCGGCGACGCCATGGAAGCGGCTCGGCGCGATGCCGAATGGGGGCCGTTCCTGGCTGGCGATCCTCCCGCGCCTCGCGGAGAGAAGGCGTTGCATGTCAAGGATGCCTATCATGCGAACGTCAAGGGCGAATATCTCCAAGGCTGCGTTTGGCTTGCGTTTCTCTTCAAGGAGAAGGTTTCAGGAAACCCCTTTGTCCCCAAAGGAATGACAGCGGACGAAGCGGCCGTTCTCCAGCGCATTGCCGACGAGGTTGTGATTGGCGGCAAACGCCCCGGGCCCCGTGTCGGGTTTTCGGGGTCGGGCTCGAAAAACCAGTGAAGCCCGCCGACTTCGGCGGGCAGCCCGCGGAGACCGCGGTCCCCAGCGGCACGGCCAACAACGGGCGAACGAAGCGCTTTGTCGGAGGGAAGCGGCTAGCGGCTAGCCGGACGTTGTAGATTTCCCTGGAGCGACTTGAGAAATAGTATAGCCGCACGATTTGAACTAGGATTCGGCGTTTTGGAGCTGGAGGATAGAATGTGGATGCGGATTTTCTTAAACCGCTCTAGCCGGACGTTGTAGATTTCCCTAGTCCTCCAGCGTGAGCACCGACCAGCTCGTGGGGTCTTCGACATGGACGAAGCCGACGTCGGTCGGATCGAGCTTCCAGCGTTCGTGCGAGGTGTCCGCGTCGTTGACGCGGAACTCCAGCGCGATCTGCGCGCCGGCCTTGGGCTTGAATCCGGGAAATCCAGACCACGGCAGCGCAATCTCGCCGGCCCAGCCTTGCGATGTCTTGCCGAGAAAGCACTTCGCATCCGCGACGTCTTCGAGGATGCCCGCCTCGCGATCCGTCAGCCTTGCGACGACGGGGACGCCTTCGGCGGAGGTCGGCGTCAGGAAGAACTGATGGTCGAACGGGCCGTAGCCCGGGTTCTCCTCGCGCACCTCGGTGCTGACGAACAGCTCGATGCTGTCGCCGCGGTAGAGCTTGGCGCGGGGCTGCTTGTTGAAGAGCTCGTTGTCGCGCATGTCCACGCCAAGGTAGAGGTGGTTGTCGTCCCATGCCAGGCGGCCGAGTCCGCTGGCGTCGTCTCCGTTGACCTTCGGGTTGTGGATGTACAGTTCGGTCGCGCCCTTCCAGTCGTCGAACTTGCCGTCGAGCGTCGGCATCTTCATTTTGCGGGCGGCGCGGCGGTTGCGCGGCGGCTTCTCCGGCTTGGGCCAGCGGTCGTCGCGCAGTTCCGGCGACGCCCCGGCGACGGCCTGGTCTGAAAGTCCGCAAAGATAGACCACGTCCGGCCCGAGGGAGAGCTTGACCTTGCCGTTCCGGGTGGCCTGCTTCCTTTCGCCGCCGAACATGTCCACCACCGCGATTTCGGCCACGCCTGCATCGACCTCCGCGACGTTCGGCTCGCCGCGCGTGAAGAGCGCCAGGCGGTTTTCGCCGTCCTTCTTGAACACCATGGCGCCGATGCCGGGGCCGAACCAGAGGTCGCCCAAATACTTCCCGCCGTCGATCAGGCGGGCGCTGTTCGCATGGGCGATCAGCACCGGCTTGGGCTGCTGGTTCCTGCGGATGTAGCCGAACCAGTCTTCGTGGTAGGTGGGGTTGCGCTCGCTTTGTCCGACCCAGTGCGGGATGAGCGCCTTGGCGTCTTCGGCATACAGGGCCAGCGACTGGCGGACCACGGCGCGGGCCTGTTCGACTTCCGTGCGCCTCGCGGGGCCGGACGGGCACGAATGGCTGCCGTACTCGGTGATGTAGATGTCGATGCCGCGCCCTGTCTTTTCCGAAATCCACTGCTTGTACTTGCGCAGGAACGCGCGGTCCTCCGACGCGCCGTACGGATGCAGGCAGACGAGATCCATGCCCGCCATGCCGCCGGCGGCGACCACCTTGGCGTCGTAGCCGTAGTCGCTCATGTCGCCGCGCAGGTTCGGCCCCAGCTTCGCGTCGGGGCGGACCTGGGTGACGACGTCGCGGATCCATTTCGAAATCGTCGAGAAGTCCTCGGGCGACATCTTGTCCCACGGTTCGTTCCAGATCTCGAACACGGTCTGGTTCGCCGGCAGTTTCGCGATCTCCTCGGCCAGCCATGCCTTGTACTCGGCTTCGCGCGGGAGCGTCTTGAGCGTCCATGAGCCGCGCCCGAACTTCTTTTCGTAATCGGCCAATGCCCCGTAGCGGGCCTCGTCGAAAAGCGCCGCCGGGAAGCGCTCGATCTTGACGACGGACAGCAACGTCGAGTTCGTCACGATCTGCAGGCTTTCGCCGACGCTGGCGCGCGTCCACAGAAGGCCGAGCCTGCACATCATCTCCACGGTCTCCGGCTTGTCGGCGACGCCGCCCCACCACTTCAGGCCGAACCGACGATCCTGCTCCAGAAACGCTTCCGTGCCGGGCGCCTCCTGCTCGATCACGCCCAGGGAGATTTTTGCGGAGCTTTCGGCATCGCGGTTCGCCACGGTCAGCGTGAATTCGTAATAGCCGCGTTCCAGACGCCCCAGATCAAAGACAAACGGCCCGTCCTTCCGATCGCCCTCGCGCGCGAGGGCCGTGGTTTTCAGCCCGCCTCTGCCGAAGGCGTCCTTCCATTCGCCCGTCGCCGTGCAGCCGCCCTCGGGGAATCCCTTCAGCGTGAAAGACAGCTCGACCTTCTGGTCCGGCGTGAACAAATTGCAGGGGCGGCGCCGGACGATCGAAACGCCATCCTTGATCTGCACGACTTCCTTGGCCGCGGCATCCGCCAGCGTGATGACGGGCCAGTTCTCGACGGGCGCCTTCTGGCTCGAACTCTCGCTCCGTTTGTGCCATCCGCTTCCCGCGGTCCATTCGTCCACATCGGTTCGGTCGCGGTCCCAGACGACCGCCACAAAGGGAAGCGTGGCGCCGAGCGCGGGTTTTCGGCCCAGCAGGGGAAACGGAATCGTCGCCTCGACCGTCCAGGCCTTTTCCTCGCGGGCAAGCGCCCATTGGAAGCCGTCCAGCGTGGAAGGCTCCGTCGTGGCCAGCAGCGTTTCGGCCGCCTTGGTCCCAACGGTGCGGCGGGCGAGCGTGCATGCGGGTTTTCCCTCCGCGGACGACGGCGCCGCCAGGAGCCGTAGAAACGTCTTCCGGTTGGGGGCGGATGCGATTCGCAAATCGAAGCAATCGCCGTCCCCCAGCCGTGCGAGATCGTTGCTGTTCACCACGACGGCATCCATGACGCGGAAGGCGACATGCAGCGCGTCGTCGTCCCATCCCATGGACGCGCGCGTCACCTTCAGGTCCGGGACGTTCGGCTGGTTCATCTTGATTTGCGGGAACGTCGCCCATTCCGCCAGGTTTCCGTCAATGACGGGCGCGACGTCCATGCGCCTTGCCAACGGGCCGTCCGGCCTCGGTTCTTGATGCACGTCCGCGAATGTTGTGGAGGCGGCGCCCAGCACGAGGGCGGCGCACAGGCGGCCCAGTGTGGATCGATTGGTTTTTTTCATGGTTGGTTTCATTTCGCTCCGATTTCCGCGACGCGCAATTCCGTCCAGGGCCCCGCGTTGACGTTGTAGTAAATTCGTTTTCCGTCGGGGCTGAACACGGGGTGCGGATGGGACTTGCGCCATGTGCGCGCGCCCGCCGTGCTCTTGAACAGATCGACGCGCGCCTGTTCCTCCGTTGTCGCGCTGCCGACCGTCACCACGAGGTTGCCGGTTGCGGCGTAGTCGGCCTTGGTGACCTTTCCGTCGCTCACGAAGACCGAGCCGTCGGGGCCGAAGGACGGATGGTCCGTTGGAATCATCGCCGGGAGCCTGCGGCCCTGTCCGTCCTTGGCGTCGAACACGATGTTTCCCTTTTCGAGGATGCGCTTCGAATCGGGGTGCCAGGACGGGTGGCCCCACTGCGGGTAGAACCGGATGTGCCGGCCGGTCGTCAGGTCATAGACGAACTTGCCTTCGCGGATGCTGGCCTTCGAGGTCTTGAAGTTGCCTTCGCCGCTGCCGCGCGCGAGCTTGAAGAAGACTTTCCGTCCGTCGGGGCTCACCACCGGGAAGAAGATGGACACGGGCTGGCCGTTCTCCGGCAAGATTTTCTCCACCCATTCGGGTTGGAGGGCCGCGACATCGTCCGCCTTGACCGCTGTTCGGATTGCGCCTGTGCGCAGATCGACGAATTCCAAGTCGCGGTGCTTGCCCGGCTTCCAATGGCAGCCGTAGAGCGGCGCCTGCGTGCCCATGGCCGCGCCGAAGCCGAGCTGGCGATCCCGCGCGAGGACGTGCGACTGGCGCGTCACGAGGTTGATCGCCACCACCGTCCATCGGCCGTCGCGGCAGTCGTGATAGACGATCGTGCGTCCGCCGTCCATCCATTGCTGGCAGGCCGCGCGATGGGCGTCTTCGGTGAAAATGTCGCGGGCGACGACGGTCTCCTTCCCGGTCGCCCGCTCCTGGACCACCAAGTCCCCCTTCTCCGCATTGTTCTCCGTCGAGACGTAGAACAGCACGTAGCGGCCGTCCGGACTCTCCGGCGACACGTTGAAGTAGGTGTGGATCGAATGGCGGTTGGGCACTGTCGAGACCGGCCGGATCACGGCGTTCGACCAGGCGGCCACCGGCGCGGCGGCGGCGTTGGCGACTCCTGCGGTGGCGACCATCGCGGCCGCGCCGCATGCGGCAAGCGAAGCATTCATGTCGGTTTTCCTTGTTCTGCGTGTTGGCGTTCCTGTTCTGGTGGCCGATGCCGCCTCTCGCGCTTGTGATTGGCGAGTTCCTTCAAATCAGGCAGTTCTTGAAGCGGCCGTTTTCGCCGGCCCCGTGCTCTCCCGCCATACGACGGCGCCTTCGACGAGCGTGTCTTCCGCTTTTCCGTTGCCGCGGTCCACCGCGTCGAGCAGAAGCTGCACCGCCTTCGAGACGAGCATGTGCTCCGAACGGCAGATGCTTGAGAGACGCGGCTCGAGGCTTTCGCAGAACGACACGTTGTCGTGGCCGATCAGGCTGACGTCGCGCGGCACGACAACGCCTCTGGACAGGAGCTCCATCAGGGCGCCGAGCGCCACCCAGTCGTTGCAGCAGAGGATTGCCGTGGGCGGCTTGCCGCGCCGCGCCAGCTCGCGTATGCCTTCGCGTCCGCCGGAGATTTCCGGCGGCAGGTCGCTCACGAGCCAGTTCGGATCGGCCGAAATCCCGATGTCCGCCAGCGCGGCGCCGTAGGCCTTGTAGCGCGCCTGGCTGGTCGGGTACTCCAGATCGTTCATCAGCAGGCCGAAGCGGCGATGCCCCAGCGCGGCCAGTCGGATGATCGCCTCGTGGATCGCCTTCTGCGGATCGGACGAGACGCAGGGGATGCCGAGCCGCGTTGCGCTGTCGTTGATGCACACGGCGGGAATGCCATGCTCGCCGATGCGCGCGACCATGTCGGCAGCGGGATGGCCGGCGAGGATGACGCCGTCCACGCGGTTTTCCTGCAGAATGGCCGGGATGGACGTGCCGTCGTCCTGTCGGAGGAAGTACTCGATGTTCACGTGCAGCCGCTTCTGGCCGAGCACCTGCTGGGCGATCCACACGATGCGCTCGAGGAAATGCTCGCCCACGCCGCCGATGCGGTCGAGCTGATCGGACCCGATCAGCAGGCCGACGGCGCGGGTGTGCTTCGCCCGCATGGGCTTCGGGCGATAGCCCATGCGACGCGCGAGCTCGCGGATCGTCTTCGCGCGCTCGGCGCTGACGCGCGGGTCGCGGCTCAGCGCGCGCGAGACCGTGCTCACATCGACATCGGCGAGCCGCGCCAGATCGCGCAGGCCGACCGTGCCTGAATCGCTCTTTGTCTTCGTCGTGTCGGCGAGGTCTTCCACGTCCATCATTGACTTCCCTATTCCGCGGCTTCCGGCACGCGCGCGCCTTCGGTCCAGGCCTCGGGCATGTCCAGCGCGCCGACGGCCTTGACCATGCAGCGGATCGTCGTGCCCGCCTCCGCCGCCGCGACGGTGTGCGAGTCGTCCGCGCCGTAGGTGAGGGGATAGCCGTCCGAGAACCAGTAGTAGCGCAGGTCGGTCACGCCTTCGACGTTTGCCTGGCATGTGATCGTGGCGCCGACCTTCGGGGCTCCGGTCAAAGCCGGCCTCGCCGTGAACGGTGCTTCGACGGCTTCAATGGCGGTCGTCTTTTGCAGCACTTCGATCCAGTCCACGATGAAATCCTGGCGCTCGTTCGTCTTCGGCAGGCCTTCCTTCGCCTTGAGCGCGTAGTCGAGCTGCAGGTCGAGGCGCTCCAGATACGTCGGCGCCGTTTTCGTGCGGCAGACCTCGACCCAGCGGTCCTTGCCGTCCGGGCCGGGGATGGTCACGTTCACGTAGGTCATCGCTTCGTCGACGACGAACTCCCAGGTGTGGAACACGCCGTCCCAGAAAAACAGGCCGCCGGGGATTTTGCTCTTTTCCTCCGTCAGGTTGCCGCCATAGACCTTGTAGCGCTGGTAGCTCTCGTTCTGCTTGACGAAGTTGTTTTTGACGTGCGGGTAGTGGTAGTGCGAGGACAGGCCGTTGTACCAGCGCGCCCCTTTGCCGTCGAACTCGAACCAGTCGGTCTCGATCCGGTTCGACGTGCGCCAGAAGATGAACTCCGTGCCGTAGGACCAGAACGCGGGGAAGAGGCCTCCGCCCAGATCTTCCTGCGTGGCCTTCGGGAACATGCAGCGGATGCGGAAGACCTTCGGGCCCGCCCAGGTGTAGCCCTGGCCGACGTCGTTGACGCTGTAGAACGCGCTCCCGCGCCACCGGTTGCCGCTCTGTTGCGCCAGCGAGAGGCGTTGCAGCTTTTTCTCGGGGTCGTGGAGATAGACGTTCGGCTCGCGGCCGGGGTTCATCAGCGCCGCATCGCCGCCGACGGCCGTGTTGAAGCCGGGGGCCATCCACAGGTCGCCGCCTCCGCTGGTGCTCAGCGAGATGCGGTTCGCGCGGAAGTCGTCGTAGAAGACGCGCTCGAATCCCCGGGGCTCGACGCGCGGGCCGCCGGCATTGACGCGGGTCAACGTCTTGTCCTTGGTGCTCTGGCCCCATTCGGTCCAGGCGTCGTTGTCGTGCACGTAGCGGCAGGGGAGGTCTTCGGCGTCCAGGACCGGGCGCCGCGTCTTGCAGGGGTGGCCCTCCGGCAGGGCGGAGGCGAAGCCGAGGCGGTGCGCCGCCCAGCCGCCCATTTTGCGAACCATCGCCTCGGAGAGCTCGCTCTGGCCGAGCACAAGGGCGTCGTAGGCCCAGGCCATGTTCGTCTTGCGCCTGTCGCCGATGAACGACGTGACGTCGTAGGCCATTTCGCTGGAGAAGCGTCCGGGCTGTGTCGCGGCTGCCTCAAGCGGGATGCCGTTGACGGCGGCGAACAGGCGGCCCTGGCGGATGCCGCAGACGACGACGTTCCACGTCTTGCCGTCGGCGACCACGGCCTTGGAGGCCATGACGCGGCGGTCGATGCCGTTCGCGCCCCGGCCGACGTACTGCACCTTGAGGCCGTCCGTCTTGTCATACCAGATTTTGGGGGAGGACTTGCTCGGCCCGTTCCCCTGGTTGATGTCGAGCAGGATCGTCTCGTTCCCGGAACCGGATGCGGCGTCGATGCGGAAGGCGAGCACGCACCAGCGGTAGCTCCAGCGCGCGTCGCGGTGGCCGGGCATCACGAGATGCGCGCCGGAGTCCGCCGCGAATTCCACGCCGGATCGCGCGTCCTTCCTGGCGGGCTGGAGCGCCGCGTCCTCCTGGGCCGGCGCGAGATCGAGCACGCCGCGCGTCGGGTGTCCGGCGACGCCGCCTTCCGCCACGTCCTCCTGGAAGAAGGCGGACATCATCCATTCGGAGAAGAGGTCGATCGTCCAGGGGATCTTCGGCCCCGCCGCGATGGATTCGCGCTTGACGAGCTGCGAGAGCGGATGCCGTCCGGCATCCTGCTCCGCGACCGTCACCCGGCCGTCGCCGTCGGCGTCGAAGACGATGCCGGCGAGCTCCGGGCATTGCGCTTGCAGGGCGTCGAGCATGCGCTTGCGCTCGGCGGGCTCGTAGAGGCCGTTGCCATTGGCGTCGAGCGGGGCCGTTGCAGGCGCCTGGGCCTGCGGCTTCGGCGCGTCCGGGGCGGGGGCTTCCGTTTTCGTCGTCATGGGCTCCTCCTGCGCCGGCGCCGGCGGAACCGGCTCCGGCCGCCGGGGCTTCTGGCTGCATCCGCACCAGGCGAGGGTTGCGCCCAGGGCGAGGAAGACAGGCTTCCAGTGGCGTTGTCGATGGATCATGGCGCGTCTCCTTCTAGCGAATGACGAGCGTGGAGCCCCGGGCGGGATTGGCAATCCAATAGCCGTTGGGCTTGTAGTGGAGCCTGAAGTTTTCGGGGAGGCTCTCGACGGCGAACGCGCCGGTGCGGGCGCCCGCGCCCTGGACGATCGCCCAGGTCTCGCCGCCGCGGGGTTCGTAGCCTTCGGCGAGCGCCACCACGAGCGTGCCGCCGAGGTTGACGCTGTCGTTCACCGTGACGGTCGCGTAGTCGCCGTCGCCCGTGCCCGCCAGCGTGACCAGCGTCGTGCACAGCTCGTTCGTCGTGACGAGGCGGTCGAGCCGCGCCGTGCCGCCCGCGATGCCGAACGTGCCGTTCTCGATGCGCAGCGTGGCGTCGCCCGCGGCATTGGTCGCGGTCAGCGCACCGCCGTTCAGCAGCACCTCGGAGACGATGTTGGCGGCGTTGTTGCCCGGCGCCATGTCGCCGCCGACGTTCAACGTCCCTCCGGCAACGTCGACACGCGACGTCACCGCAATTGCGGAACCTTCGAGCCTTCCCATGACGAAGTCCCCGGCCACATCCATGATGCCGCTTCCCGAAACCGTTGTCAGGGCGATGGGCATCTGCCCGGCGCCGCTTTCATTGAACGCCTGCGTTGCCGTGCCGACGGCCAGACGCCCGCCGCTGATCGTCAGCGCGCCCGTTGCAGGTCTTGCGCTTGATGTGCTTTTGGGCAGCGTGGTCGCCACGACAAGCGACTCCGCGTCAATCAGGCCGGCCGCCATCATCAGCGTTCCGGCCAGCGACGCGTACTGGTTGCTCCAGTAGTAGCCGTGCCCCTGCCCGACGACGAGGCTCCCCAGTCTGGCGTCGACGGTTCCTCTTGTCAGATCCGCGGTTCCGGAACAGCTTCGGACGGTCGCGTCGCCCGTGCCATGGCTTCCCACCGTCAGATTGCAGCGGCTGTCTCCGCCCTGGCGCCCCCTGATCGTCACATGGGGGTTGTCCAGGCCGCTTTGGAAGCTGAGCTTTCCGCTTTGGACGTTGCACATGCCGGGCTTGGTGCCGCCAACGGAAATCGTGTCGGCATGCAGCGTGTTCGCAGCGCCGAGGCGCAATTCGCTGGTGCCGCCGTTGGAGCTGTTCATGTCGTTTCCATCTCCCACGCCGAGATGGGCGGCGCGGATGTAGTTTGTGCCCTGTCCGGCGGCGGCCAGGATCACGATGCCCTGCGATCTTTTTCCGCGGCCCGCCCAGAAGTTCGAGACGTTGGCGTGGAAGGATCTCAGCCCGGCGAGATGCAGCTGCGCGTACCCGGCGTGGTTGTTGGATATGTTCAAGACCTCGACGTTGTTGTCCTCGGCGTCGACCACCAAGGAACCGCCTCCTAGGAACTTGACATACGTGTTGTACTCGCCATTGTAGGTCAATCCGCCCACGAACACCGCCCTTTCGGAATGCTCGCTGCCGTCCACCGTCAAGACGACGTCGGGGCCGATTTCGGCCACATGCCACTCATGGCCCTTGATTTCAGGCGCGGGGTATTTGTTGGAATTGGTGTAGGTCAGGGAATTGACGGAAATGCTGGCGTCCACGATGTTGTTGGCCAAGGAGCTCGACGTGCGGTCTTCGGCGCCGAAGACCAGATCGCCGCCAGCGGGGGACGCCTGGCCATACCAGTTGCTGGTCGTCGACCACATGTTGTCCTCCCCCGCCCCCAGCCAGTGGATGATGGCCGCGAAATGCGCGGAGGCCTCGGAGCTGTCGGCCATGCCGTCAAGATAGGCGATCGCCCGCACCTGTGTGCTGGCCGTTATTTCGAACGGTTCCGCATAGACGGTTCCGTCGACCCGGGAAGGCGCGCTGCCGTCGGTCGTGTAGCGAATGGTCGCTCCCGGGGTGGGCGAAGACAGCGTCACGGTCTGTGAACCGACGAAGGCTCCTCCCGCCGGAGAAATGACGGGCTGGAACACGGTGGGCTGGACGACCTCGGCGTAGGTTGTGCCGATGGCGATGTTGTCGAGGAAATAGGTGTCGCCGGGTTCGGCGAGGGCGATTCGCCCCGCCAGATGGGTTGCCGCAGGCCATCGTGAATTGGAGACGACGAGGAGCGGCTCGGGCTCGTCCGTGGTGGAGGGATCGACGAACAGCGCCAGTTCGTCGAAGTTGCTGCCCGCCCCGGGCACGGTCTTTCTCAGTCGGAAGACGACAAAATACGTACGCCCCATCTCGGTGCTCAAATCGACTTTCGACTCCTTGGTTCCGTAGCGGATGCCGAAATAATGGCCGGAGGATCCCGTGTTTCGCCGATGCACGACGCCGGCCGTCGTCTCCCCCACGGCGTTGTTGAAGCCGAGCGAGATGAAATCGTCGTCCGTGCCTTCCGCCGTCGTCGTGTTGAAAAGAAATCCCAGGTAGAGCGTGTCGCCGTTCTGGGCGCCGATCTCGCGTGTGAACGCATAGGATGTGTTGGGGTGGCCCATCAGGAGGCAGTTCGTGCCCCCGTCGAGGGAGATTTCCCCCGATGCGTAGCCGAGCGAGTGGTTGGTCACGACGACGTTCGCGCCGGACGCCAGCGCGTAGCCGGCCGCGAACCCCGTGCCGTTGGTCTGGCCGTCCAGCGAGCCGAGCGTGGCGTCCTCGAAGTCGTCGCAGGCGATGACGGCGGCGTGTGTGGATGTCGCGAGGGCGAGAAGGGCGAACGCGGCCGCCCAGGGTTTCGTCCTCGATATGTTGCTGATCATGTTTTTCATTGTTTCTCCCTGACGACGACGTCGTCATGTTGGTTGCGTTTGGTTCATGGCGCGCTCGGCGTCGTTCAAAGGGTTGTCCGGACGGTTGAAAAGAGCCTATCGAATTGTGATGAGCGTGGCGTCCTCGGGCGCGACGAGGCTGTTGAAGACTTCTTCGATTTGCTCGACCGTCGAAAGATCGTCGTCAATGCGGAGCCAGGCGATCTTCACGTCGCCGCCGTCGATGGTGCCCGCTTTGTTGCCGGGATTGTAGTAGTGGCACCCGATGCCCAGCGGCGTGAGGAAGGGATGGCCGTATTTGCCCAGCCGTGGCGTGGACTCATACACGGTCGTGGTGCCTTCGCCGCCCGTCGTCATTGTGCCGAGCGTCGCCGCCGGCGAGTTCGTCCCTTCCGCCGACATCTCGCGGCGATAGAGCACGGGCGTCTGGCCGGCCTGCCAGCTGGCGGCCACGAAATACCATTTGTTCGTGTCCCAGACCGGCGCCATCGTCAACTGGCAGATGTAGTTGGTTCCGTCCATCTTCCTGGCGTAGTTGTAAAAAAGCGTTTTGTTCTGGTGCCACAGGCGTATGTAGCCGTCGCCCGCGTGCCCCGTGCCGAAGAGCGTGCGCCGGCCGTTCTGCAAGTGCCATTCCGACTGCGGTTGAACAACCATGTAGAGCGTGCCGGGGATGGTTGAGGACTGTTCCGACACCCCGCAACAATACCCGAAACGATCCGACGTGGCCGTCCCGACCTGGTTTCGGATCTCGGTGTGGGCGAAGTAGCCGACGTGCAGAAATCCGCTGTGGAGCTTCGGATCCCATCGGCGCCCGATCTTCGTCTCGTCCTCGCGGATTTCGGTGAGGTACGTCCCGTCTCCCTTGAGCACAAGCAGGCCCGAGGCGATGTTCGTGGGATGGAGATCCATCGAGACGCTGGCGGAGGAACCGTTCGTCGCCGGGGTGCTGAACGTCATTTCCGTCACCATCGTCTGGGCGGAAACGGTCGCGGCCAGTAGCGCCGCGGCAGGGACGAGCCCTTTCAGAATCGCTTTCATTTTGATCTCCTTCATCGGGGGGGATGGTTTGGAACTTTCCGGGAACAATCCGGTGCAACTGTTGCGCAATTTTATACCAACACTTGGCGCTTAAAGCAAGCGAAAATGTGATTTCAAAGGTTGCGGAATTTATCGCATTCTGGTAGAATCGTCGCCAATTTCATGGGTGGATGCCACAACATAACATATTCTCGACCCGTTCGGGATTCCACGGCGCAACGTCGCGCTCCGGTGCCTCCGTTCAGCGAGTTCGGGAATTCAGCAAGACAAGGAGTCAGTTGCCATGCCTCAGAAAGTCATGGTTTTCATTGATGGAAGCTGGTTTTACCACAGTCGGCAGATTTTGTTCGATCTCAAGGACGAAGCCGGATTCGAAATCGACTACAAACGTCTTCCACGTCTGGTGGGGCTGTGGATCGGCGATGTGCTCGATGCGGACATCGACATCGTGCGCACGTGCTATTTCGGGACGTTGCCCCTGAACAAGCCGGGCTACAATCCGACCAAGCAGCGCGCCTTCTACCAGTTCCTCCAGCAGGACTGCGGCTACGAGGTCGAGGTGCTGGAGATGGACCACCGCCTCGAGCAAGGCCTTGGCGACGACCGCCGCGTCGGCGTCGCGCTGGCGGCCTCGCTCATGCACTTCGCCTCGATCCCCGGCTTGTTCGACACCGCCGTCCTCGTTGGCGGCAGTTCGGACTACCGCCCTCTGCTGCGCCGCGTCCGCGACCGCGGCAAGCGCATCCTGCTCGTGACGATGAACAACACCGAGAACCGCCAGGCGGCCAGCCCCGTGCTTCTCGGCGACTATTCGCTTTTCGATGCGCCGCCGGTGTTCCTGGACGAGCACGTCGACGAGCTTCGGCTCGTGCGCCAGGAAATCCCCCGCGCCTGCAAGGCGTGCGGCGCGACGGAGGTGACGACCTGGGCGGGCGAGGAATTCTACTGCTCCCAGTGCCGCTCCGAGCACCTCCGGCGCGTGCGCGTCTGCGACAGTTGCGGGCACGAAGAGGAGACGACCTGGGAAAAGGACTACTTCTATTGCGCGCAGTGCCGCAAGGCGTTCAGAAGAAACGGGGGCGCTCGTGGCGAAGAAACGACGTTCACCCTCTAGCGCCGCGCCACCGCGCACGCCTGTCTCCATCGGTTTCGTTTCGCTCGGCTGCTCGAAGAATCTCGTCGATCTCCAGGTCATGGCTTCGGAGCTCCACCAGAGCGGCTTCGACATCGGCGTCGAAGTCGACGAGGCCGATGTGATCGTCGTCAACACCTGCGCGTTCATCGAAGACGCCCGCGAAGAGGCGGTCTCGTCGATCCTCGGCGCCTGCGAGCTCAAGAAAAGCGGGTGCTGCAAGGCCGTCGTCGTCGCCGGCTGCCTTCCGCAACGCTACCGCGAGCGCATCCTCAAGGCCTGTCCGGACGTCGACGCCCTGCTCGGCCTCGACGATTTGCCGCGCATTTCCGATGTCGTCTCCCAGGCGCTTGGTCGCCGCCCCGGCGAACCGGTCGTCGCCGTTTCCTCCGATCTTCCGTCGCGTCTTTTTGTCTCGAAGATTCCCGCGATGGTCCTCACCGGCGGCCCCTACGCCTATCTCAAGGTCGCCGAGGGCTGCCAGCACGCCTGCGCCTTCTGCGCCATCCCCGGCATCCGCGGCAAGCTCCGCTCGCGCACGATCGACGACGTGGCCTGCGAGGCCCGGGCGATCCTCGACGAGGGCGTCCGCGAACTCAACCTCGTCGCCCAGGACGTGACGAGCTACGGACGCGATCTGAAGGACGGCACGTCCCTCGCCAAGCTGCTCCGGCGCCTCGACGCGCTGAAGGGCGACTTCTGGATCCGCCTGCTTTACGGCCATCCGGCGATGATCACGGACGAACTGCTCGACGTCATGGCGTCGAGCCGCCATGTCTGCCGCTATCTCGACATCCCCATCCAGCACAGCCATCCCGACATCCTGCGCGCGATGCAACGCGCCGACACCCTGAAGCACGTCCCCGGCATGGCCGCGCGTTTGCGCGCCCGCATCCCCGGCGTGACGCTGCGCACGACCTGCCTTGTGGGCTTTCCCGGCGAAACGCAAGGGCATTTCGAGCATCTGCTCAAGCACGCCGAGCAGGAGGCGTTCGATCATCTTGGCGTCTTCGCCTTCTCGCCCGAGGAAGGGACGGACGCGTTTGCGCATCGCGGGGAAGCCGACGACATCGTCGCCGAGAACCGCCGAGGCAGGCTCATGCTCCAGCAAGCGAAGCTCGTCAAGACGAGGCTCGATGCCAAGGTCGGCACCGTGACACGCGTCCTTCTCGAGGCGCCGCCCGAGGACGAGGACGGCCTTTGGGAAGGCCGCACGGAGGAACAGGCTCCCGACGACATCGACGGCGTGACCTACGTCGCCGACGTTCCCGACACCGCCCGTCCGGGCGATTTCATCAACGTCGAAATCACGGGCACCGGCGACTACGACCTCGTCGCCTCGTGGCGGGGGCAATAGAAATTACGGAATTACGAATTACGGAATGACGAATTGGAGCCGAAGGGCAGCTTTGCCGTGAGATCATGGAGGTGGCAGAGTGGAGCGCCGCCGTCCCGTCGAGTCGTTTTTCGCTCGCGCTTTGGCGCGGTGCGTCTCGGAAACGGGGGCACGGACATTCCTGTCCGTGGTCGTTCACGGGTTGGAAAGCCCGTGCCCCCGTGCCCATTGCCCGCGGAGACCGCTGGAGACCGCCGTTCCGGCGGGTGTTCGCTGGTTGTGGCCAGGTGCCGACTGTGGCGCGGGCGAGTGGGGCGAGCATCCATGATCTTGGCTTGAAGACAAGATCATGGCGATTGCGCCCCGTCCGCCTCCGAGGCCTCCGCCTCGGCTGTCGATTGCACGGGAAGCGCCGCGGGCCGTGCGGTCTGCTCCACGAGCTTCACGTCGTCCAGCCATCCCTCGCCTTCGCCTTCCACGAGCAGCAGCACATTGCACGAAGCCGCCCACTCCGGAATGTCGATGCGCTTCTCGAAGGCCTGCCAATCCGTGTCCCCCTGGAGGAAGCGGGCCTGGAGGAAGGCGTTGCGCGACCACGCCGCGTCAAACGCCTGCACGGCGACGTTGACCTTGGCGTCGCCCGCGCTCTTCGCCCAGCCGCCGAGGATCACCGTCGTTCCGGCCTTGGCGTCCACACGCTGAAAAGCCTGGCCGCTCTTGCCGGCAACCGTCTTCGCGCGAAGCGACGCCGGCGCGCTTCTGTAGACGGCCGTGTCGCGCTCCACCTCGACATCGCCCCACTTCTCCGTCCACCCCGTCGGCAGCGCCGTGCCGTCGCTCATGCTCCCGTTCCTGAGCAAGCCCGCATCCACCGCCGCCGCTTCGGAATCCGCCTGCACATGCGCGTAGGCCCGCGTTCCCGCCGGTTTGAACGTTCGGGGCCAACGCGCCTTGAAAAAGCCCATGCCGTAGGAGCCAACCACGATTTCCTCGGGGTCGAACGGGTTGAAGGCGCAGGCGTTGAGCCGCAGCATCGGGAGGTTGTCGTTGGCCCGGCTCCAGCTCTTGCCGTCGTCGTGGCTGATCCACACGCCGCTCCCGCTTGCCGCCTCGTGGTAGGGATCCATGGACGTCACGAGCAGAAGCCGCGTCGGATCCGACGGGTCGGCATTGCATTCATAGGCCTCGGGGTCGTCGAGCAGCCGCCGCCATTGCGCCGTCTTCGGATCATGCCGCCACACGCCCCCGCGCCCCTGCCGCCACTGGCACGCCAGGACGCGTCCGCGCGAATCGCAGTTGATGCGGCTTCGCGGGTTCAAGTTGCGGAGCCCGATGTTGACGAACGTCTTCCCGTCTTCCGTCATGAGGACGCCCCTGTCCGTCTTGACATAGAAGCGCCCGGCCTTTGCGGGATCCCCGGCGATTTGATTCGCCCCGGCAACGCCCGGCACGGGATTCCAGCGTTCGCCGCCGTCCGTCGTGGCGATCAGGCTTCCGTTGAGCGCCACCCACGCGGACCGTCCGTTGTCCGGGTGGACGTAGACGCCGGCGAACTCCTTGCCATTGCCCCATCCCGCGGGAGGCAGCCCGCGCCTTCCGCCTTCCAGCGTGGTCCAGGTGCGCCCCCAGTCGGCGCTGCGCTGGATTCCGTTCCCGGAGCCGAACTGCCCCGTCGTGATGTAGATCCACCCGTCTTCGCTGAACCCCACCGATTGGCCTCCGAGCCACGGATGCGTCTGCCCCATCGTGTAGCGCCAGCTTTTCAAGCCGTCGTCGCTGATCCATCCGCGCGCGGCGTCCATGGCCAGCGCCACCGACTGCCCTTGGCGATAAGGATTGAACTCAAAATCCGTGCTGCACCACCCGTTCCATCCCCGTCCGCGCCAGTGGTCGGGTTTCGAGGGGTCGGGACGATGGGCCGTGGCGTCGTCCCACGTCTTGCCGCCGTCTCGTGTGCGCAGGATGAACTCGGTGTTGAAGCCATAGACGACGCCGGCCTTCGACGGGTCGGCCACCAGCTTCATGGACACGCCGGCGAAACAGGCGGTCTGCACCTGGAACGCGCGCCTCGACGCCTCGCTTTGCTCCACGCCGACGCCATGGCGGGACGCCACCGGGAACCACGTCCCGCCGCCGTCTTCGCTCTTGTAAATCACGTTCGAATTCCACGCCTGGTCGTTGGCGTAGAGCTCGTCCGGCGCGGCGGCGGAAACCGCCACGGCCAAGAACCCGCTTGTCTGGTTCCCGTCGCCCGTCGCCACCTTGTGGACGCCCCGATCCGATTCCACGAACGTCGCCCCGCCATCGACGCTTTTGAAAACGCCGCCGGGCGCGAGCGTCTTGTCGGCCTCGGCCGCCTTGAAGCAGCCTGTCGAGACCCAGACGGTTTTCGGATTCAGCGGATGGAACGTCACGCCGGTGATTGTTCCGCGAATCCCTTGATGCTGTTTCCGGCTCCACGTGCGCCCTCCGTCCGCGCTCGTCCACCAGCCGATGTCGTCGGCCAGGACATGGAGCGCGCGCGTTGATCCGGGCTCGTACGCGGCCCAGACGATGTTCACGCCCTTTTTCGCGTCCGAGGAAAAGCCGTCGGCCGCGAGCGTGCCGACGTGGCGCCACGTTTCGCCGTCGTCGAGGCTCTCCCAGATCCATCCGAAGGAATCGGCGCTGTTCCACCGGCGCGAAGACCCGCCGAAGGCGAGGAGGCGTCCTTCCCGGCCGGGATCGAAGAGGATCTTTTCGACGATCACGGAATAGCCTCCGCTTTTCTTCGGCGGCATGCCGGCTCGCTTCGACGTCCAGCTGCGCCCGCCATCCGTGCTCTTGAAAGGCCCCATGCACGTGCCCATCCACGCCTCGTCCGCCTTGGCGGGATGGAACGTGATCGAACACATTTCATACGACGGGAATCCGAAGCATGGCGTCCACGAGTCGCCGCCGTCGAAGGAAACGGCGGCGCCGAGCATGTCGCCGCTGGCAATCAAGTGCCGCGAATCGTGCGGCGACACGGCGAGGGCCACGATGGCGCCTCCGCCGCCGGGTTCATAAAGCGGGTTCCACTGAATGCCCCGGGGAAAGGCGCCGCATGCGCACATGCCGACGAGGACCGATGCCACTGCCCCTTTCTTCATTTCAAACTACCGCACGACAATCAATGCATTTCGCTCGTGTCTTCATTGCTTCCTCCGATGTTCGTCGCTTGTTTCAACCTCCGCGTCCCGCCTGCAACGATCCAGGCGGATGAAAGAATCCGGTTTGTTTTGCCTTTTTTTTAACGCCGCGCGCGTTTTTTTTAACAAGATTTTACGAGATTCCAACTTCCAACGCCCTCCAAGCCCTTTGTGTTTTTCCACCATGTATGACGGCCTCTCTTTTGTATGATACATTATTGATGCAATTTCCGCAAACACCGTGATCATGGAAGAAAACTTCAAGTCAGTTGTGGAAATCCGCCATTCGCCCGCGCCTGGCGCGGTGCGCCTCGGAAACAGGGGCACGGACATTCCTGTCCGCAGCCGTTCACGGGTTGGAAAACCCGTGCCCCCGTGCCCATTGCCCGCGGAGACCGCTGGAGACCGCCGTCCTCGGCGGGACACGCCCCACGCCGGGCGAACGGGGAGCCGGACGCTGGAGACCGCCGTCCTCGGCGGGTGTTCGCTGGTTGTGGCCAGGGAGCCGAAGGGCAGCTTTGTCGCAAACGACTAGCCACCAGCCACTGACCGATTGCGCCAGGGGTGATTTGTGCCTTGCGGACGGAGCCGGTTTCGGCGATAATTGAAAAGCATGAATTTCATTGAATCGGCACGGAAGGTCTTCGACGTGGAAATCGAGGCGCTTGGCGCGGTGCGCGATGCGCTGGACGCCCGGTTTCAGGCGGCAGTGGAACTGTTTCTGAAAACGCTCGACGCGGGCGGCAAGATCGTCGTGACCGGCGTGGGCAAGAACCTCCCGATCGCGGAGAAGATCTCCGCCACGCTCGCCAGCACGGGCTCCACGAGCGTGGTGCTCAACCCCACGCAGGCCATCCATGGCGATCTGGGCATCCTCGCCCCCGCCGACGTGCTGCTTGCGCTGAGCTACTCGGGCGAATCGGACGAGATCAAGACGCTGATGCCCGCCGTGCGGCGGCTGGGCGTCCCGGTCGTCGCGCTCACGGGCAACGAGCGGAGCGAGCTGGCTTCGTTCGGCGCCGTCGTGCTGCTGGCGAAGGTGCCGCGCGAGGCCTGCCCCTTCAACATGGCGCCCACGGCCAGCACGACCGCGACGCTCGCGATGGGCGACGCGATCGCCATGACGCTGCTCGAAGCGCGCGGCTTCCGGCGCGAGGACTACGCCAAGCTGCATCCGGGCGGCGCCATCGGGCGCGCGCTGCTGCTGCGCGCCCGCGACATCATGCGCACCGGCGAGCAGATCGCCGCCGTCGGCGAAGAGACGCTCGTCAAGGACGTCGTCGTCGCCATGACGCACGCCCGCGGCGGCGTCGCCTACGTCGTCGTCGGCGACGGCGGGCTCGCGGGGCTCTACACGGACGGCGATTTCCGCCGCGGCATCGCCGGCACGGGGCTTGAGCTGCTCAACCGCCCCGTCGGCGAGGTGATGACGCGCAATCCCGTGAGCGTCAAGCCCGACGACCTCGCCGTGGACGTGCTGCGGGTTTTCGAACAACGCAAGATCGATGATCTCCCCGTCGTCGACGCCGAGGGGCGCCTCGTCGGCGGCATCGACATCCAGGATCTGCCCAAGCTGAAGGTTATGTAATCGACCATGGACGCCAACACCAAGCCGCTTTTCGACCCCCTCGAGGACATTCTGGCGGATCTCCGCGCGGGCAAGTGCGTCGTCGTGGTGGACGACGACGATCGCGAGAACGAGGGCGACGTCATCTGCGCCGCCGAGCACGCCACGCTGGAGAACGTGAACTTCATGGCCACGCATGCGCGGGGCCTCATCTGCATGCCGATGAACCAGGCGCTGACCCGGCAGCTCGCCCTCGCGCAGATGGTCGAGCACAACACGGACATGCACCAGACCGCCTTCACCGTCTCGATCGACCACGTCGATACGACGACCGGCATTTCCGCGCTCGAACGCTCCATCACGGCGCTCAAGGTCGTGGAGGATGGCGCGAAGCCCGAGGATTTCCGCCGCCCCGGCCACATGTTCCCGCTCGAAGCCCGCCCCGGCGGCGTGCTCCGCCGCGCCGGCCACACCGAGGCCACCGTCGATTTGATGAAGCTCGCCGGCCTGAAGCCCTGCGGCCTCTGCTGCGAGATCATGAAGGAGGACGGCAACATGGCGCGCCTCGACGACATTCGCGAATTCTGCGCCAGGCACGGCCTCAAGCTCTGCTCGGTGGCGGACATCATCGCGCACCGCATCCAGCACGAGTCGCTGATCGAGTGCATCGAGGAGGTCGACATGCCCACGGCTTACGGGCATTTCCGCCTGCGCATGTACCGCGCCATCCTGGACGGCCTGGAGCATCTGGCGCTGACGATGGGCGACCTGACCGACGGGCCGCCGCTGGTGCGGGTTCACAGCGAGTGCTTCACGGGCGATGTCTTCGGCTCCTGCCGCTGCGATTGCGGCGACCAGCTCCACGCGTCCATGTCGATGATCAAGCAGGAGGGGCGAGGCGTGGTGCTCTACATGCGCCAGGAGGGCCGCGGCATCGGCCTCGCCAACAAGCTGCACGCCTACCGGCTGCAGGAAGGGGGGCTCGACACCGTCGAGGCCAACGTCAAGCTCGGCTTCCCCCCGGACTTGCGCGACTACGGCATCGGGGCGCAGATTCTTTCGGCGCTCGGGCTGACCGAGATTCGGCTGCTGACCAACAACCCGCACAAGATCAAGGCGCTCGAAGGCTACGGCCTGAAGGTCGTCGAACGCGTTCCCATCATTACGGATTGCAATCCCTGGAGCGAACGCTACCTGAAATCGAAAAAAGAGAAAATGGGGCATCTGCTCTAGACGTCGGAGGACAAAAGGAAAAATGGACACGAAGATTTTTGACGAAGCTTTCGCCGCGCTCCCCGAGCGCGTTCGCGGCGCCAAGCCGGGCTGCGTCCTCATGCTCGGCTCCGGCTGGAGCCGGGCGGTCGAAGGGCTCGAGATCCTGGTCGAGGTGCCCTATGGCGCGATCCCGCATTTCGGGGACGTCACCGTCATCGGCCATTCCGGGCGGCTGCTGCTCGTCCGCGCGCCCGGCGGCGGGCAGGCGCTCGTTTTCTGCGGACGCCGCCATTGGTACGAAGGCGCCTCGTGGGAGGCCATCGTGATGCCGGTCGAGATTGCCCGTCGCCTGGGCTGCCGCCTGCTGCTTGTCACGAACGCCTCGGGCGGCATCCGCCCCGACCTGGAGCCCGGCGACATGGTCGTCATCCGCGACCACCTTCGGATGCACCACCTCAACCCGCTCCGCGGGCCGCACAACCCGGACTTCGGCCCGCGGTTCCCCGACCAGTCGCATGTCTACGATCCCGAGATGGTGGAGCTCCTGCTCGAGGCCGGCCGGGAAACGGGGAACGTGCTGACGACGGGCGTCTACGTCTTCGCCTCGGGCCCCGCCTACGAGACACCGGCGGAAATCCGTGCCTACGGCATGCTGGGCGCCGACCTCGTCGGCATGTCTACCGTGCCCGAGGCGATGTTCGCGAACGCCTGCGGGTTCCGGGTCGCCGGGCTCAGCTTCGTGAGCAACCACGCCGCCGGCATCGCCAAGCACAGCCTCTCCGGCGCGGAGGTGGTCGAATGCGCCGAGCGGAATTCCGAGAAGATGGCGGCCGTCGTCCTCGCGTTCCTCAAGAAAATCCCCTGAACCTCAACCATCAACCCTCCTTCAACCCCATGAACGAAAAAGTCCTTTTCGACACCGACATCGGCTCCGACATCGACGACGCGCTCGCGCTCGCCTATTTGCTCAAGGAGCCGCGTTGCGAACTCCTCGGCGTCACCACGGTCACGACGTTCCCCGAACGCCGCGCCGAGATGTGCTCCGTCCTGTGCCGCCATGCCGGGCGCCCCGACATTCCGATCCACGTCGGCGCCTCGCAGGCGCTCATGACGGACTACCTCCAGAAGACCGCCGACCAGGCCGCGGCGGTGTCGGGTTGGGACCATGCCGCGTTTGCGAAGGACAACACGGCCGTCGAATTCCTGCACCGCACGATCCTGGCGCATCCCGGCGAGGTCACGCTGCTGGCCGTGGGGCCGCTGACGAACGTCGCGCTGCTCTTCATGACGCACCCCGAGGCGGCGGCCCGGCTCAAGCGGCTCGTGCTCATGAGCGGACGCTTCGGGCATGGCGGCGGCGCGGAGTGGAACGTCCGCAACGACGCCCACGCCGCCGCGGTCGTCTATGGGAATTTCTTCCAGAGCCGTCCGCCGCTGCATTTCAGCTGCGGCCTCGACGTCACGACGCAATGCATGCTGACGCGCGACGAGGCTCGCCGCAAGTTCGGCGACCACGCGGTTCTCGCGCCGGTTCGCGACTTCGCCGAAGTCTGGTTCGAGCGCGCCTCGCACGTGGTCTTCCACGACCCCCTGGCGGCGGTCTGCGTTTTCGACCCCGACGTCTGCACCTGGCGCGACGCCCGTGTCGTGGTCTCGACCACGCCACCGACGAACGGCGTCACCGTGCCGTTCTACAACGAGCCGGATCTTCCGCACAAGATCGCCGAGAAAGTCGATTCCGCCCGCTTCTTCGACCGCTATTTCTCGACGCTTGCGTTGTAGTCTGCGTTGTTTCAATTCGCCGCCATGCAATCATGCGCAAAGAATGGAGAGGCCCTGATGTACGAAGACAATTTTGATCTGCTCAAGCAAATCGCATTGGGAGAGGATTCCGTCCTTGAACTCAAGGCCGTGGAGTTCCGTGGCGACAAGGTCGTCGGGCCGCACAAGGACGGCATGGCGGACGAATTGGCGGCAATGGCGAATACGGCTTCCGGCGTTGTCGTGCTGGGGGTTGACGACAAGACCAAAGGAGTCTGCGGGATACCGCTGGAGAAGCTCGACATCGTTGAAGCCTGGGTTCGCTCCATCTGCAACGACTTGATTGATCCGCCCTTGCTTTGCGTGATACGCAAACTCGCCGTTCTTGATCTGCACGGTTGCGAGAAAAACATCCTTCGCATCGATGTGCCACGCAGCTTGTTTGTCCACAAAAGCCCCAATGGCTATTTTCGCCGCATTGGAAGTTCGAAGCGCGAGATGAAGCCCGATGCGTTGGCGCGGTTGTTCCAGCAACGGAGCCAGGCGAGACTGATTCGCTTCGACGAGCAGATTGTTCCCGGCACATCGGTTGACGATCTCAACCCCAAGCTATGGAATCGGTTTCGGACGGTCCTGTCCCCCGAGGACGATCGCGAGTTCCTCGAAAAGATGAAGCTGACTGCGCGGGACGAAGACGGCGCGATTCGGGCGACGGTCAGCGGCATTCTGATGGCATCGGACGAGCCTCATGATTTCATTTCCAACGCCTTCGTTCAGGCCGTTTGCTATCGCGGCGCGGAGCGCAATGCAGCCTATCAGCTTGACGCCAAGGATATTGTGGGGCCGCTGGATGTCCAGATCCGGGAGGCCTGCAAATTCGTCGAGCGAAACATGCGCGTCTTTGCCATCAAGGCGCCCAACCGGATCGAAACGCCCCAGTTTTCCATGAATGCGGTGTTCGAGGCGGTCGTCAATGCCGTGGCGCATCGGGACTACTCCGTTTACGGTTCCAAGATTCGCCTGCATCTGTTTTCGGATCGGTTGGAGATCTTCTCCCCCGGTGCGATTCCCAACACCATGTCCATTGAAAGCATTTCGGAGCGGCAAGCCGCCAGAAATGAACTGATCACCTCTTTGCTGGCGCGTTGCCCGATGAATGTCGATGCCATCGGCAGCAAACGGAGCTTCATCATGGACAAGCGCGGCGAGGGCGTGCCGATCATCATCATGGAAAGCGAAAGGCTCTCGGGAAGGAAGCCGGAGTACAAGCTGCTCGACGACGCCGAGCTGATGCTGACCATCTTCGCCGCGCAACCGCCGCATGATCTGTGAGCAGGCAAAGGACGGGGGGGTGAGATGTTAAAGCAACTTAATTCTTGTTTGGTGGATTGGATTGATTGTAATTCGAAAGAAAAGGCAAAAAAATGTTGATAGAATCTATTAAGCTCAATGAGTTCTTAAGCTTTGGCAAAGAGTCTCAAACGGTTCCTTTGAAGCCGTTAAATGTTGTCATTGGCCCTAATGGATCGGGTAAGTCCAATTTGTTGGAAGCAATAGAGTTGTTGAGAAATGCGCCGGAACAGTTGCTGAAAACCATTCGAGAAGGCGGCGGGGTGCATGATTGGCTTTGGAAGGGAACCCCGGCGCCTCGTGCTTCTCTTGATGTAGTTGTTGCTAGTCCTCGAATTCCAAATAAGCTGCGGTATGCTTTGTCGTTTACTGCTGTTGATCAACGATTCGAGATTGTTGATGAGAAGATTGAATATGCGTCGCCTTTGGACGGTCATGACAAGCCCTATTTCTACTATCACTTTAATGGCGGGCGTCCAGTGCTCAATGTAAAAGATGGTAAACGGCGCTTGAAGCGAGAAGATATTGACCTTGAAAAGTCCATCCTTTCACAACGACGCGACCCGGATCATTATCCAGAAATTACCAGCCTTGCGCAAGAATTTGCTAGCATGAAGCTCTATCGGGAATGGAGCTTTGGTCGCTATACTGCACCTCGGATGCCCCAAAAGGCGGATCTACCCAATGAGTTTCTTGAACCGGACGCAGGGAACCTCGGGCTTGTTTTGAACCGTTTGCAGCGTGATCCTATCGTAAAAACGAGTTTGTTGAATGCTTTGAAGTCCTTGTATGATGGCATTGATGATTATTATGTTCAAGTAGAAGGTGGGACTGTCCAAGTTTTTTTTCACGAGGGAAGATATACGATTCCGGCAACACGGCTTTCGGACGGCACCTTACGCTATCTCTGCCTCTTGGCTGTTCTTTGCCACCCTTCGCCACCGCCCTTGATCTGCATTGAAGAGCCAGAGCTTGGTTTGCATCCAGATGTGCTGCCGACTCTTGTTGATCTGATGAAGGATGCTTCAAAGCGATGTCAACTCATTGTAACCACGCATTCTGACACTTTAGTAGATGCACTGACCGACCAGCCAGAAGCCGTGCTTGTTGCAGAAAAAAAAGACTATGGAACAACGTTGACTCGGTTAGATCGCGAAAAGCTTCAACCTTGGCTGGAAAAATATCGTTTGGGACAGCTTTGGACGCGCGGTGAAATAGGAGGTACTCGCTGGTGAAATTGTATGTTGAAGGAGGCGGAGAAACATCTACGCTTAAAACCGATTGCCGTGCCGGCTTTTCAGAGTTTTTGCGCAAGGCGGGTTTGGAGGGGTGCATGCCGAGAATCGTTGCCTGTGGTAGTCGGAACGACGCCTTTGATTCGTTCCGTACAGCAGTTAGTCTTGGTGAACCCGCTTGTTTGCTTGTTGACAGCGAGGTTGCCGTTGGCGATTTAAACCAACAAGGCAAGCCAGACCAATGGAAGCCTTGGGAACACCTGAATCAACGTGACAAATGGGAAAAGCCCCAATCGGCTTCTGGGCTAGATTGCCACCTCATGGTTCAATGCATGGAAGCTTGGTTTGTTGCTGACCGAGAGACTGCGGCCAGTTTTTTTGGTCAGGGTTTTAAGATGAACAAATTTCCTGACGTCGCGAGGTCGATAGAAACTGTTCCGAAAGAGCAGTTGTATGATGCGCTTAAAAATGCGACTAAAGAATGTCGTAAGGGCAGATACGACAAAGGCTCCCACTCATTCAAACTGCTCGCCAAGCTTGACCCGGGAAAAGTTGCTTCCTCTTCGCCTTGGGCGAAACGCCTGATCGACACGCTTAAAGAATCAAGACGTCGGACAGACCGCTTTTGAGAGGAGAAGTTCTAAAGCAGTTGACATGGCATGTCTAGACCGCAATGAGGTGGAAAGCACAAGGGCACAGAGTTTTACTTTAAGCAACCGTTTTTCGGCTGTTTTCCGTCGGGGGGCGATTCCGCTTGCGCTTCCGGCGGCGGGCATGGCATAATTTCGGGCTTCATTGCGTGCGGTATCTGTCACAGAAGGCAGGGCCGCCAAACCAGACAAAAGCAGTTGGCGCAGGCGTCACAGAAGGCGAGCGGCAACGAGAGGAATGCACAATGG
Organism: Kiritimatiellia bacterium; assembly: GCA_050942875.1. Taxonomy (GTDB): domain Bacteria; phylum Verrucomicrobiota; class Kiritimatiellia; order RFP12; family UBA3636; genus JAAZAI01. The sequence goes on along the minus strand of JBMNOD010000023.1, from coordinate 8,726 downwards.
GTTGGTTCACAAGCAGCTCGGCACGCACCAAGGAACTGCCGGCGGACATCTGGCAGGTTTGCCCCTCCTGCCAGGCACACATTTTCAAGGACGAATGGGCGGCGAACATGAAGGTCTGTCCGAAATGCAACTTTCACGACCGACTGGGCTGCCGCGAACGCATCGATCTGCTCGTCGACTCCGGTTCGTTCCGGGAGTTCAACCAGCACATCGTCCCTTCCGACCCGCTGGGCTTCTCCGACGCGAAGGAGCCGTACAAGGAGAAGGCCGAGGCGACGGTGAAGAAGCTCGGCATCAGCGAGTCCGTCATCACCGGCAGCGCCGACATCGAGGGCGTGCGCGTCGTGCTCGCGGTCATGGACTTCCGCTTCCTGGGCGGCAGCCTCGCGAGCGGCTCGGGCGAGAAGATCGTCCTGGCCATCGAGCACGCCCTGCGCTTCAAGCGCGCGTTCCTGATGGTCTCCGCCTCGGGCGGCGCGCGCATGCACGAAGGGATCATCTCGCTCATGCAGATGGCCAAGACGTGCGCGGCGGTGGCGAAGCTGCAGAAGGCGCGCCTGCCGTTCATCTCGATCCTGTCGGATCCGACGACGGGCGGCGTCTCCGCCAGCTACGCGATGATCGGCGACATCAACATCGCCGAGCCGGGCACGCTCATCGGGTTCGCCGGGCGCCGCGTCATCGAGCAGACGATCAAGCAGAAGCTCCCGAAGGACTTCCAGACGGCGGAGTACCTGCGCGACCACGGGTTCGTGGACGCGATCGTGAACCGCAAGGATTTGAAGGGCTTTCTGGCGGCCGCGCTCGCCTATCGGCAGAAGTGAGGAGCATCATCATGGAACTGGAATTCGAGAAGCCCCTGCAGTCGATTCGAGACGAAATCGTCCAGCTCGAGTCCAAGCGCCTCAAAGGCGAGAGCGCCGCGCCGGCGAAGATCGCCGCGCTGCGCCGCCGCCTGGCCGCGGAGACGGCCAGGCTCTACGCGTCGTTGACGCCGTGGGAGACGGTGCAGGTCGCCCGCCACCCCGGACGCCCGACGGTCATGCACTATGCGAGCCGCATGTGCGACGAGTTCATCGAGCTCCACGGCGACCGCGTCTTCGGCGACGACCCGGCGATGGTCGGCGGGTTCGCCCGGATCGGCGACCGCCGCTTCATGCTCATCGGCCACCGCAAGGGCACGTCCGTCGAGGAGAACATCGCCTTCAACTTCGGCATGGCCAATCCCGAAGGCTACCGCAAGGCGCTGCGCCTGATGCACCTCGCCGAGAAGTGGGGCCTGCCGGTCGTGACGCTCGTCGACACCTCGGGCGCCTTCCCCGGCCTGGAGGCCGAGGCGCGCGGCCAGGCCGAGGCCATCGGCCGCAACCTCATGGAGATGGCCGCGCTCGAGACGCCGATCGTGACGATCGTCACGGGCGAGGGCGGCAGCGGCGGCGCCCTGGGCATCGCCGTGGGCGACCGCATCCTGATGCTTCAGTACGCGGTCTATTCCGTCATCTCGCCGGAAGGCTGCGCCTCGATCCTCTGGCGCGACGGCACGAAGGCGCCTGAAGCCGCCAAGGCGCTGCGGATCACCTCGAAGGATCTCGCCGAGCTGGGCGTGATCGACGGCATCGTCCCCGAGCCCGTCGGCGGCGCCCACAGCGACCCCGAAGCGACGATCGCCAACGTCAAGGAGGCCGTGCTCGAGCACCTCGCGGCGCTCGCCGGCATCTCGCCCGCGCGGCTCGTCGACCAGCGTTACAAGAAGTTCACGGCGATGGGGCGTTTCGACGCCGCCGCCAAGACGAAAACATCTTCAGGAAAACAACCATGAGCACCCAAGCCAAGAAGGCGCCCGCCAAGAAAGCCTCCGTTAAAAAGCCCCGGTCAACGCCCGCGCCCCAGGCCGCGCCGGACGTCCGGCCCGAGCCGGCGCCGCGCGCCTGCACGGCGGTTCGCATCACGGACACGAGCCTGCGCGACGCGCACCAGTCCCTCTGGGCCACGCGCATGCGCACGCTCGACATCCTCGAAGTCCTCGACGTCGTCGACAACGTGGGCTTCTACTCGCTGGAGTGCTGGGGCGGCGCGACGTTCGACGTCTGCATGCGCTTCCTGCGCGAAAACCCCTGGGAGCGCCTGCGCCAGATCAAGGCGATCGCCAAGAAGACGCCGCTCCAGATGCTGCTCCGCGGCCAGAACATCCTCGGCTACAAGAACTATCCGGACGACGTCCTCGACCGCTTCGTCGCGGGCGCCGTCAAGAACGGCATCGACATCTTCCGCACGTTCGACGCGCTCAACGACAACCGCAACCTCGAACAGGCGATCGCGTGCGTGAAGAAGTACGGCGGCCACGCCCAGGGCACGATCTGCTACACGACGAGCCCCGTCCACACCGTGGCCGAGTACGTGCGCATCGCCCGCGAGCAGGAGCAGATGGGCGTCGATTCGATCTGCATCAAGGACATGGCGGGCATCCTCTCGCCGGTCGCCGCCGAGGCGCTCGTGTCGGCGCTGGCGGCCGAGCTCAAGGTGCCGATCCAGGTCCACACCCACGCCACGAGCGGCATGGGCGCCACGTCCTACTTCGAGGCGGTCCGGGCGGGCGCCGGCGCCATCGACTGCGCCGTTTCCGCGCTTGCCGGCTTCTCCTCCCAGCCGCCCGTCGAGACGATGGTCTCGATGTTCGCCGAGACCGAGTTCAAGACCGACCTCGATCGCGACGCGCTCAAGCGCATGAACCACTACTTCATGAAGCTGCGCCCGCTGCGCGAGCCCGTCAACACGATGCCGCTGATCATCGACCCCGACATCCTCGAACACCACATCCCCGGCGGCATGATCTCCAACCTCCGCTCGCAGCTCGCCCAGCAAGGCGCGCTCGACCGCCTCGACGAGGTGCTCCAGGAGCTGCCCGCCGTCCGCGCCGACATGGGCTACCCGCCGCTGGTCACCCCGACGAGCCAGATCGTCGGCGTCCAGGCCGTGCTCAACGTCCTCTCCGGCAAGCGCTACGAGATGGTGACGCAGGAGACGCGCGACTACGTCCGCGGCCTCTACGGCCGTTCGCCCGCGCCGATCGACCCCAAGCTGAAGAAGCTGATCCTCGGCAAGGAGAAGCCCATCGACTGCCGCCCCGCCGACCTGCTCGACCCCGGCCTGCCCGGCTGCGTGGATTCGGTGGATCCGAAGCTGATCAAGGGCGAGGAGGACATCCTCTCCTTCTGCCTCTTCCCCGAGCCCGCGCTGGCCTACTTCAAGTGGCGCGACCTCGCCCCCGGCGAGCGCCCCCCGATCCCCGCCGACGAGGAGCTGAAGGAAAAGGAGAGGAAGCTGAAAAAGGAGGTGCCCAGCGAGCCGGCGCGCCCGATCATGGCGCCGTCCGACTACGTCGCGATCGAAGGGCTGATGGCGACGGTCAAGCAGCTCGGCATCTCCGAGCTGACCATCCGCCGCAGCGACGTCGCCTTCTCGCTCCGCGGCGAAGGCGCGGCGCCCGCCGCGGCCGCCGCGGAGCCTTTGGCCGACGCCCCCGCCCCGACGCCCGCCGCCGCGGAACAGCCCGCCGCCGCGCCCGCGCCCGCGCCTGCCGCCGACGCCAACCTGGACACGATCGACGCCCCGCTCACCGGCACGTTCTACCGCAGCAGCGGCCTCGGCAAGCCGAACTTCGTGGAGGAGGGCGGCGACCTCAAGGGCGGCGAGCCCATCTGCATCATCGAGGCCATGAAGCTGTTCAACCAGATCAAGGTCGAGAAGCCCTGCAAGGTGGTCAAGTTCCTCGTCCAGCATGGCTCCCTCGTCCAGAAGGGGACGCCGCTGGCGCAAGTGGAGTACCGGTGATGGCGACCGTGATTTGCGTGGACGGCCCCGCGGCCTCGGGGAAGTCGACGGTCAGCAAGGCCGTGGCGGAACGCACCGGCCGCCTGTACGTCGATTCCGGGGCGCTCTACCGCATCGTGACGTGGCAGGCGCTCGAAGCCGGGGTGGACACCGCCACGCCCGAGGCCGTCGCGGACTTCGTCCGCGGCGTGACCGTGGATTTCGTCGTCAAGGGCAGTCGCGTGGCCTACGAAGTCGGCGGCGTCGAGCCGGGCGACTGCATCCGCACGCCGGAGATCAACCGCCACGTGAGCCCCGTCTCGGCCGTGCCGGCCGTGCGCGAGCGCGTGACCGGCTGGCTGCGCGACATGCGCCGCCTGGGCGACCTCATTGTCGAAGGGCGCGACATCGGCTCCGTGGTCTATCCCGATTCCCCGTGGCGCTTCTACCTCGACGCCGATCCCGAAGAGCGCGCCCGCCGTCGCCTGGCCGAGGATGTCGCCAAGGGCTTCGCCGAGAAAGGCGCCCGGGAGCAAGTCAAGGCCTCGCTCCTCAACCGCGACAAGATCGACAGCTCCCGCAAGACGGCCCCCCTGGTGATCCCCCCCGGCGCGACCCGCATCGACACCACGTCGATGACGATCGACGACGTCGTGAATTTCATCATCACGGCAGTGGCTGGCGACTAGAGCGACTTGAGAAATAGTATAGCCGCACGATTTGAACTAGGATTCGGCGTTTTGGAGCTGGAGGATAGAATGTGGACACGTATTTTCTTAAACCGCTCTAAAACTGCCTCCTACCCCCAAAAACGCAATGGTGGACAATAGGAGCATGTTTGTCTACAATGGATGGCTGAACACGGTGCCGTGTGGGTTCTTCGATTTTGGCGCCGACTTTCTTGAAAAGGAGTACACCATGAAGCAAAACACCGGTTCTTCATCCATCCTGCTCTGCGCGATGGTCGCCGCCGCGATCTTCGTGACGTCTTGTGCCTCGACAATTGACTTCGTGACAGGCGAGCGCACGCGCAACTTCTATACCGTCCAAGACGACATCCGGCTGGGCAACCAGACCTTTGAGGAAATGAAGGTGCAGATGGCCAAGGACGGCACGGCCGTTCCGAGCCGCAACGCCGCCGAGGTGCGTCGCGTGAAGACGATTGCGGAACGCATCTTCGATGCGAGCGGTCAGCGCGATGTCTTCGCGTTCGACGTGGAGCTCTTCGACTCCAAGGTGGTCAACGCCTTCGCCGTCCCAGGCGGCAAAATCGCCATTTTCACCGGGTTGTGGAATCCCAAGGACGGGCTTGTCGCTGACGATGACGAGTTGGCCGCCGTGATTGCGCACGAAGTGGCGCATGTGACGTGTCGCCATTCGACCGAGGAGATGACGCGCCAGATGCCGGCGCAGCTTCTGCTGGCCGTTGCGGGGCTCTATGCGCAGTGGGAGGAGGACGAGACCTGGAAGGACGTCGTCGAGGCGGCTTTCATTGTGTACAATGGGCTCGTCGTGCCGAAGTATTCGCGAAAGGATGAGTTCGAAGCGGATCGTGTCTCGATGGAGTACATGGTGCGCGCCGGCTACGATCCTGCCGCCGCCGTTCGACTCTGGAAGCGAGCCTACGAGCGTGAAGACGAGGATGCCGGTTACATGAGCATCCTTTCGACCCATCCCTCGAACAAGGCCCGCTACGAGGCGCTTCAGCGCCACCATGCCAACATGACGTTTGATCGTGGCGCGCCCATTGGCGGATCGCCTGGCGCATCCCCGAGCCCGGGCGTCTCCGCCACCGCGCCCAAACCTCCGGCGCCAAGGGCGCCAGACGTTTCGCTGCCGGCTGCGGCTCCGAATTCCGGCGCCTCCGCCTCGGTCGTTGTCGCACCCAAGCCTGCGCCAGCAAAGACGCCCGCCTTGCCTCGCACCCCGATCGCAACGCCGACGCCCACGTCGCCGCCTCCACCCGTTCCACCGCCTTCTCCGCCACCTGCGCCGTCTGTTCCCGCCGCGCCGGGCTACACGCCGGTGAATTGAGCATTGCTTTCAAAGGCTTGTCGGTGTAGAATCGGAGGCGAACGATGACCAAGAGCCTGGAAGACTATCTCGAAGCGATACATCGCCACGTCCAAGAGGGCGGCGGCGACGCCCGTGTCGTGGACATTGCCAACGCCCTCGGGGTCAAGATGCCTTCGGTTACGAATGCGGTGAAGGAACTGGCGAAGCTCGGCTATGTGGAATACGAACGATACCAACGCATCAAGATGACGCCGGAGGGCGAGCGGATGGCGCAGGCAATCTGCCGTCGCCACCAGTTTCTGAAGGACTTCCTGCTTGCCGCAGGCGTGTCGGAGACCCAGGCCGAGGCGGATGCCTGCGCGATGGAGCACATCCTCAGCGAGGAGACGATGGAGCGTCTGAGGGATCTCGTGAAGAAGATGGCGTCGTCGACGCCGTCCTAGACCCTGTGTCGGCGGTCTTGCAGCGCCACGGGAGGGCCGAGGATTTCGCGGAGCACCACCGCGCGGCGCGCCGCATCGGCCGGACTCGTTGCCGCGGCGCTGAAGATGGGGTGCGCGAGGCCGGTCTTTCGCACCGGCGTGACGACCTTGGGCGCCGCCGGGCGTCCGCTGGCCGGCAGTTCATGAACTGCCGCCGCAGGCGCGGCGGCAGCTTTCGCCTTGGCTGGCAGGGGCGGCGGCGCGGCGTGCTTGGCCACTTCGCGCCTGCGCCGGGCCGCTTCGCGGACTTTCTCGCGGAGCTCGGCCTGTTGCCGGGCTTCGGGGGAGTCGGCGTTTGTCGCCGGCTCGCCCAGGGCGTCTTGCGCCTGGCGCCGGAGCTCGTCGAGGAATTCCCCGATGCTCTTCGCCCCGTCGCCATCGCCGAAATCCCCGTCGGCCGGCCGATTGCGGTCGACCTTTTTGGATTCCTTCACAACCGACGCGATGACGCTGCCGATGACGATCAGGAAGAAGAGAAGGTCGAGACCTCTCATTTGTCGCTTTCGGCTGCGGTCGGACCGGCGATCGAACGACGCATTTCGGTGTCCGACTCGATGTTCTGCAAGCGGTAGTAGTCCATGACGCCCAGCTTGCCTTCACGGAGCGCCTGCGCCATGGCCTTGGGGACTTCGGCCCGGGCTTCGACGACCTTGGCTTGCATTTCCTGTATTCTCGCGCGCATTTCCTGCTCGAGGGCCACGGCCATGGCGCGGCGCCCTTCGGCCTCGGCCTGGCGCATCTGCTTGTCCGCATTCGCGCGCTCGGTTTCGAGCTGGGCGCCGACGTTCGCCACGTCGGAGACGCCGGCGACGGAGATGTCCGCGATGTCGATGGACACGATTTCAAAGCCCGTCTGCGAGTCGAGGCCGCTGGCGAGCACTTTCGCCGAGATCTGGTCCGGGTTCTCCAGCACGTCCTTGTAGGAGGGGCTGGAGCCGATCGACGAGACGATGCCCTGGCCGACGCGCGCGATGATCGTCTCCTCGTTGGCGCCGCCAACGAGGCGGTCGATGTTGGCGCGGACGGTGACACGCGCCTTGACGAGGAGGCGGATGCCGTCCTTGGCGACGGCGTCGAGCATGCCTGTGCCGCCCGTGCCGGTCTTCGCGGCCGGGCAGTCGATCACCTTCGGGTTGACCGAGGTGCGCACGGCTTCCAGGACGTCGCGCCCGGCGAGGTCGATCGCCGTGGCTTTCTTGAAGTCGAGGCGGATGCCCGCCTTGTCGGCGGCGATCAGCGCGTTGACGACGTTGATCACGTCGCCGCCCGCGAGGAAGTGCCCTTCCAGCAGATCGGTGCTGATGGAAAGCCCGGCCTTCACCAGCCGGATGCGCGCATCGACGATGAGCGCCGGGTTGACGCGGCGGAACTTCATGCCGACCAGCGACCAGATCGAGACCTTGGCCGACGAAACGGCCGCGCGCAGCCAGATGCCGATCACTTGGAAGATCAGCCCGAGGCCGATCAGCGCGACAATGCCGAGAATGATGAATAGAATCAGAATTGCACCTTCCTTGCTCATGGAATCTCTCCTCCTTGGGGTGTTGTTTTCGATGGAAAAACGTTAGATCTTGGCAACGACGACTCGGTTGCCTTCGACTTCGATCACTTTGATTGCCGCGCCGGATTCGATGCTTTCGCCGCGCGTGACGACATCCACGCGCTTCCCGCCGATTTCGGCAAAGCCTGCGGGCCGCAGCAGGGTGGTTGCCACGCCTTGCGCGCCCACGAGCGCTGAAAGCTCCGCGTCGGCTGCATGCGATTCGCTGAGGTCGGCGTCGAGCGAGAGATTGCGCCCGACGAAGCTTTTGGGAAAGATTCGGATGACCAGGAAGAGCAGGGCGATGCCGATGATCACGGCCGCCACGGCCAAGCTTGCGCCGAGCACCCCGCCGACCGTCGTGAGGGCGTAAAACGCCGCCCACAGGATCAACAGGGCGCCAAAGAGCCCGGCGACGCCCCCGGGCACGAAGATCTCAAGCGCCATGAGGACGGCGCCGGCAAGAATCAACAGGATGTATGTATTCATGACACTTGACGATTTTAACAGAGCCGATTGCCTATGACAAGCCGCTATCGCATGGAGCGAAGGGTTTTTGGGGACAGACCCCAAAAATGGTGAGAGGAGAGGAGTGAGGAGTGCGGAGTTTCCGCTGGGGACACCCCAGACCCCAGCTATGACCTTCGTTTCTGTGTGTTCTGTGTGTTCTGTGTGTTCAGGGGTTAAAACTTTGCGCCCTTTGCGTTCCTTGCGTGAAAAAACTCACGCCAAGCCCGCCAAGTTTCTTTTTTAGACAGGATTACAGGATTACAGGATTTACAGGATTGGGTTCTGTGTCCTTCTGTGTTTTCTGTGGACAAAAACTTCGTCCTACGCTACGCCACCTACGCAGGTGAAAACCGGGGTCTGGGGCGTCC
>JBMNOD010000022.1:0-43730 GCA_050942875.1 Kiritimatiellia bacterium | reverse complement strand
TCCAAGGGGAACCGGCCCGCGGCCTGGCTGCAGCCCGACGTGTTCGAGGAGCATTTGCGCCCCGCCGCCTGGAGCGCCTTGACGGCGGAGGAGCAGGAGGCGTTGAACGACGCGGCCTGCGCCACCATGCACCGGAAAAGCGTCTTGCGATCCCACACCCTCTTGCGCACCTCCCCGCCGTGGCCGTCGATCGCTTCGTCCATGCGTTGCCTGAACCCCGGGTCGAATTGCGTCATGTCCTTCATTTCGTCGTTTCTCCTTCCATGTGGCTGACAGGCCGGTGTCCATGCCGGCCTGTTGACGGGAAGTCAAGCGGAAACTATCATTGCAAGCCATGAAAAAAGAACCCACCCTCGAAGAACTGAACGAAGAACTCGCCTCCCTCTCCCGCGAGCTTGCCGGCCTCGGCCGGATCAGCCAGGGCCACGCGCAGGAACGGAAGCGCGGCGCGGGAGGCCCCTGCTACCACTGGACCCGCAAGGAGAAGGGCAAGACCGTTTCCGTGGCCATGTCCCGCGAGCAGTACGAGGCGATGGTCGAAGCCATCGCCAACTGGAAGAAGGGCAGGCGGATCCTCCGCAGAATGGGGCAGGTCCCGCGCCGGATCTTCTTCACCACGCTGCCGGACACCAGGCGGATGAAACCCCTCACGGACGATGTCCCGGGCTTAACTTAGTGCCATTCGGGACAGACCCCTAAAAACGTATGGAATCATGCATTCCCCTCTCCTCCAACGGGTTGTGCACCACTTTCCAAGGCGTTTCCGTGTATTTCGCGCCTTTCGTAGTTGAAAGAACCCGCTCTGCACCCCCTCGGACAACCAGCGCAAATCGAAACCTACAGAAGATCCGGGTCGAGCAGGAAGTCAAGCAGTCCTACGTAGGCAATGCCGCTGTCGTCGAAGGACGGAAGTTGCAGCGGATCGTTCACGACCATGATTTTCCTGAACGAGTCGCCGACGCGGAGCAACGGGGCGATTTCCCGCCTGCGCTTGTCCTCGTCGTAGAGCGCCGTCGAAAACTGGATGTAGATCGTTTCGGAACCCCGGCGGACGACGAAGTCGATTTCGTGCCGTGAAGCGCCCTTGTTGCCGTCCTTGCCCGTATCGAACGCCACGGAGCCGACATCGACCCCGAAGCCCCGAAGCCGCAATTCGTTGAAGATGGCGTTTTCCATGAGGTGGGCGCGCTCGGTCTGGCGGAACCCGGTCCTGGCATTGCGAAGGCCCAGGTCGGAAGCATAGAGCTTGAACGGGTATTCCATGTATCGACGTCCCTTGACATCCCATTGAAGGGCCTTTTCGACGAGGAAGGCGCTCTCGAGATGCCCAAGGTAGGAACGAACCGTGACATGGTTGGCGTCCGCCTTCATCTCGGTTTTCATCGAATTGGCGAGTTTCGTCGGATTCGTGAGCCCCCCGATGTTGCTCATCACCATGTCCAGCAAAGCTTCAAGGACGGCGGGGTTGCGGACTTTGTTCCGTTCTTCAATGTCGCGCAGGTAGATGGTTTCGTGGAGCCCGGAAAGATAGTTCCTGCGTTCCGCGTCGTTTTGCATGAGGACGCATTCCGGAAGCCCCCCGTAAACGAGATAGTCCGCAAAAACTCGCTGCCGATCGGCCGAGCGCCCGGCAACGGAGAGCCGTTCGGCGAAAGACAGCGGCTGAACGTGGATGACATGGCCGCGTCCCCGGAATTGAGTGGCGACGTCGGAGGAAAGCAGTTTCGAGTTGGAGCCTGTCACGTAGACGTCGACATTGGGCAGGGCCTTGAGCTCTGAAAGCGTGTCATAAAACGTGACATAGGCGCCCTCCCGGTCATCCGGGTGGATTCTGGCCAGGTCGACGCCTTCCGGGAGGACCTTGTGGCAAAGTTGAATTTCGTCGATCAGCACATAGGTCCACGGCTGCGCATCGCGGATTTGGGAACGAATGAAGGCGGCCAGCGCAATCGGATCGCGAAGAGGGGCGGATTCCCGTCGCTCCAAGTCCACTTCGACAATGCGCGCCGCGGGAACGCCTGATGCAAGGAGATGCCGCTTGAAGAGATGGAAAAGAAGAAAACTCTTTCCGCAACGACGAATCCCCGTCAATATTTTGACGAAACCGTCGTGTTTCGCTGCGACAAGTCGATCAAGATGGATTTTTCGTTCGATTTCCACGGCATTCTTTCAAGTTGGCTGGATTTCCCGTAAAGTTGAAAGCACAGTCTACGGAACTTTGAGCAGAAATGCAAGTCGAATGAGGGCTTGACGCTTGAAATTTGGCGGGCTTGGCGTGAGGCCTTTTCACCAGAAGGGCAGGAAGAGCCATGGCGAAGATTGCCCGCCTCCTCCGACTGACCGATGACGTGAAACGCAATTTTGTCTTGTGTTTTGGTTCTCAAGAAAGGCACCTTTTCTGGGGCCTGTCCCCTATTCCCCTACGTAGGCAATGCCGCTGTCGTCGAAAGACGGAAGTTGGAGCGGATCGTTCACGACCATGATTTTCCTGAACGAGTCGCCAATCCTGTCAATTCTGTCTTGTCATGAGTTTGGACAAGATTACAAGATCGACAAGATTCTGGAATCAATCCTGCAAATCCTGTAATCCTGTCTTGAAAAAGAGATTCGGCGAAGCCGCCTCAGCCGTCTGCGTTTCCCGTGCCATTCCGCAGCCCTCTGCGGAATGGTCGTTACCAATCCGCAGAGGGCTGCGGAATGGTAATTGACAGAATCGCGTCGATGTGCGAAAATTCGTTCCATGAATCACATCCCAAGGCTTTACGAGTCGATGCTGTCCGAGCATCTTCAGAAGAATCGTCAGATGGCGTTTGTATCGGGCTCCCGGCAAGTGGGAAAAACGACGATTGCAAAACGTCTTTCGTCTTCGTACCAAAATTGGGATGCGAAACGTTTTCGCGACGCCGTCCTCGCCGGCGAGGAGGCGGTCGCCGAATTGACCGGCATCCACATGCTCGCCGATCTTCCCCCTGTGCTGGCCTTCGATGAAATTCATAAATTCCCGAAATGGAAGTCCTTTCTCAAAGGTTTTTTTGATTTGCACGGTGACACGGCAAAAATCATCGTCGCCGGCTCTGCGAGAATGGATGTTTTTCGTAGAGGCGGCGACAGCCTGATGGGGCGCTACTTCCGTTATCGAATGCATCCGTTCAGCATCGGGGAGATTGCCTGCCCATCGCTCCGGGGGAAAGAGCCCGTTCGCCCGCCGACGAACATTGCCGATGCAGACTGGGAGGCGCTGCAAGCGCATGGAGGGTTCCCCGAGCCCTACGTCCGCCGGGATGCAACATTTTTGCGCCGATGGAATGCGCTGCGAAAGGAACAACTTCTTCGCGAGGACGTTCGAGATTTGACCCGCGTGTTCGAAGTGGAGCAAATTTTCATTTTGGCCTCGATTCTCGAGACTCGGTCTGGCGATCCCTTGGTTTACGCTTCGCTCGCCCGCGATGTCCAGGCCAGTGAAAACACGATCCGCAATTGGGTGTCGATCCTCAATTCGCTGCATTTTGGGTTTTCCGTCAAACCTTGGCACCGAAACGTCGAAAACGCCATCCGCAAGACGCCGAAATGGTACCTTCGAGACTGGTCTGGGATTGAAGAGGCAGGGAGCAGAAACGAAACCTTGGTCGCCTGTCATTTGCTCAAAGCCGTCGAGTGTTGGACCGACATCGGAATCGGCGATTTCGACCTGCATTACATTCGCGACAAACAGAAGCGGGAAGTGGATTTTCTTGTCACAAGGGACCGGAAGCCCTGGTTCATTGTCGAGGCGAAAACTTCCGACACGCATCTATCCTCCGCCTTGGCCCGGATGCAGACGGCAACCGGAGCTCGACACGCCTTCCAAGTCGTCATGAATCTTCCGTTTGTCGAAGCCGATTGCTTTGGAGCCACCCAGCCCGTCATCGTTCCTGCGCGAACGTTCCTCAGTCAGTTGCCTTGATTGATTGGGCATTCATAATGATTTTTTGGGGGACAGCCCCGTTTGCCTAAACTTGAAACTTGAAATTGGAGCCGTGGCGGCTTCGCCGAATGGGGAATAGCCATAAAACAAGAAAACACAGAAACCCAATCCTGCAATCCTGCCTTATCATGAGTTTGGACAAGATTGCAAGATTGACAAGATTCAGGAATCAATCCTGCAATCCTGCAATCCTGTCTAAAAACGGGGTCTGGGGTGTCCCCAGCCTGAACTACGCTCTTCTCACTTCTCACTCCTCACTGACAGAGGGGGGGGTGTTGACACTGGGCCGAAGAAAAGCTAGAGTTTCTTTTATTCGCATGAGGTGATTCTTGCGCGAAGCAGGTTCAAGAGAGACGAGACGAGGCGTGGATCAAGAATGTTATGAAAAGGAAATGGAAAGTCGGATGCGCGGGCGTGCTTGTTTGTCTTGCCTATGCGATTCTCACCGGTGGTGTTGTAGTCGATTTCTCCAGGGGATTCGGCGGCCAGCGAGACGTAGTTTTCGCGTCTATACGTATTGGCAGGTTGTCGCAAATGTGTGAATTTGGAATAATGGGAAAGTGGGATGAGGACACAAGTCACATTCAGATCCAATAAGTTTCCACCGTGCGAAGGAGAACAGGACCAGATCAATCCTGGGTGCTGGGGAAAGCGCCTCGCCGAGTACATCTGCGAGGCGTTTAAAGGAGCGGGGATCGAAATACAGGACATCAACCCCGAGGACTGGGGCTGGTATATATCCATCAAGAACAAGGGGTTTCGGCTCGCCCTATGTTGCGGACACCAGCAAGGGGATGACGACGAGTTCCTTTGCTTCACCGATCCCTCCGCCCCTTTGGTCAGAAAGCTCTTTAGGAAGATCGACGCCACGGAACAACTTGCTCGAATTGTCAAAACCCTGGACAAGGTTCTTTCCGCCGATCCTGACATCTGGGACATTGAGTGGTCTGAACCATGACAGAGAACATCGAATCAATCCATTGAAGCTGACGTTCGCTGAAGAGAGGGAAATGAAACCTGCGGCATACCACTACATTGTTGCGCGCACGGCGCACATCTCAATGGCAATGGGTGTTGCCATCGCCATTGCCCTGACGCTTTTTGTCCTTAATGCTGAAGGAGCGCTGGTGCCCGACCTTGGGGTCTGGCTGTGGGTGTTGGTCGCCATGATCTTAGCGGGACTCATCGGCTTGATTTTCGGCGTCATAGTGATCTGGCAGATGCTTCTCTCCCTTCCCGCGGCAAGAATCCAAGGATGGCCATTCAGGGTTGGCGATGAAGTCGTCATTCTGACGGGACCACACAAGGACGCCACCACCACGATTTACGAGATATGGGAGGAAAGAGGACAGGTCCGGGTTGATCTAGGGGAAGAACTAAAGGAGGAAGTGAAAGACGTGTTTTGCGCGGTTGAAGTGTGCAGAAAAAGAGGCAACGAAAGAGGTTGCGTTGCCGCTGATCGCACGGGTTCCACTGGGGGTGGGCACTCCCGAAAAGAAATTGTGCACAATGAGGACCTGAGCATCCTGTTCGCAGAATGGAAGTCAAACACAGAAGGGATTGCATCTCATTGATCCGACCGATCCGTCTGATCCGTCTGATTCCAAATTTTGCCAAAGCGACTCTATTTCGTTCTATGTTGACGGGATGATGTCGCTTTTGACAGCACGGTGATGTCGATTGAGCGAGGCGTTTGGCAAGGAGGTTTTACGATCAGGCAAATGACATTGCGGAAGATTCCAGACGAGATTGAGGAGGGGCTGCGCGCCAAGGCACCCCGCTTCCGACGAACGCCGTCTGGATCGCCGCCCTTGCGCTTGAAAACGGCGGCCGGCTCGCATCCTGCGACCGGCATTTTGATCGCGTCCCCGGATTGATCGTCTTGCGTCCTTGACGGCAATCAAAAAATGCTTGTCCTTGTCGCCGTTTTAGCGTAGCCTACCCACCCGCTTGGATCGCTTGTGCGCGCCGGGCGTCTGTGATTTCAAAAAGGATTTGCCATTTGGAAAAGGGAAGACCGATGCAAAGTGCTGTTGCGCAACAGGGGAAACGCCGATTCGACGGCGGGGAGGAGGGCTTGCGCCGTGTCTGAGTTCCTCGTCTTTGAAAACGTCACCAAACGCTACGGCGACCTCGTCGCCGTCGACAACGTGAGCCTCGAAGTGAAGCGCGGCGAGTTCTATTCGCTGCTGGGGCCCAGCGGCTGCGGCAAGACGACGCTGCTGCGCATCCTCGCCGGCTTCGAGCAGCCGGATTCCGGGCGGGTGTTCCTCGATGGAAAGGACATCACGAACCTGGCGCCGAACCAGCGGCGCGTCAACACCGTGTTCCAGAACTACGCGCTGTTCCCGCATCTGACGGTCCGCGACAACATCGCCTTCGGCCTGCGCATCGCGCGCAAGCCGCGCCGGGAAATCGACCGCGAGGTCGAGGCCATGCTCGACCTCATCCAGATGCACGGCCACGAGCACAAGAAGCCCGGCCAGATCAGCGGCGGGCAGAAGCAGCGCGTGGCGATCGCGCGCGCGCTCGTCAACCACCCCCAGGTGCTGCTGCTCGACGAGCCGCTCGCCGCCCTCGACCTGAAGCTGCGCCAGCACATGCAGATCGAGCTCGACCTGATCCACGACCAGGTCGGCATCACGTTCCTCTACGTCACCCACGACCAGGGCGAAGCGATGTCGCTGAGCGACCGCATCGCCGTGATGAACGAAGGGAAGATCGAGCAGATCGATCCCCCGGCCAAGATCTACGAGGCGCCCCGCACGTCGTTCGTCGCCGCGTTCATCGGCGACACGAACTTCTTCGACGGCAAGGTCGCCGAGCGCCTCGGCGAGGAGTACTGCAAGGTCGAGTTCACCGATTTCGAGCCGATCATCTGCTTCAACGACAAGCACATCCGAGCCGGCAGCCCCGTCCATCTGAGCGTGCGGCCCGAGAAGATGCGCGTCTCCCACGACAAGCCGGAGAATCCAGACACCAAGCTCAACGTCTACCGCGCCACCGTCGAGGACGTCGTCTACCAAGGCTCGCACACGCGGTTCTGGGTGCGCATCGGCGAGTACCGCCTTTCCATCCTCCATTCCCACACCCGCTACTTCCTCGACCAGCAGCCGATCCGCTGGGGCGACGAGGTCTGGCTGTCGTGGCATGCGGACGACGGCTACATGCTCGAACAGTATTCCGAGACGGACGAAGACCTGCTGATGCTCCCGCCCGAGAACATCGGCGACATGGATGCGCTGACCGACGACGAAGCGCTTGAAGACGACCCCGAGGAAGGCGAGACCGATGAACGCGCAGCCCAGTAGCCCCGCCCCCGGCGCGGCCCCGTCCGCGCCCGCCGACAAGCAAGGCCTGCGGCGGCGCGTGCGCCGCTCGCTCGCCGAGCTGGCGCTCACCCTTCCGTCCTGCGGCTGGATGATCGTCTTCTTCCTGATCCCCTCGATCCTGCTCTTCACGCTCTCCTTCCACCCGACGGCGACGGACGGCGGCATCGGCGAGGGCTGGACGCTGGAGACGTGGCGCACGCTGGCGAACCCCGACTACCCCTCGATCGTCTGGCGCACGATCTGGCTGAGCGCCGTCTCGACGTTCGTCTGCCTCGCCATCTCCGTGCCGTGCGCCTACGCGATGGCGCGCGCGCCGGAAGTCCGCCGCCACGTGCTCGTGGGGCTCGTGATCCTGCCGTTCTGGACGAGCTTCCTCATCCGCGTCTTCGCATGGAAGATCCTGCTGCACCCCGACGGCGTGATCCGCGGCGTCTTGCTGAACCTGTCGATCATCCGGCCCGACCAGCAGCTCCTCTACAACCCCGTGGCGGTGCTGCTCGTGATGATCTACACGTACCTGCCCTTCGCGATGCTCCCGCTCTACGCGGCGGCGGAGAAGTTCGACTTCAACCTCGTCGAGGCCGCGCTCGACCTCGGCGCGACGCCCCGGCGCGCCTTCGCCAAGGTGTTCGTCCCCGGCATCCGGGCGGGGCTTTTCTCCGCCATGCTCATGGTGCTCATCCCCGCCTTCGGCTCCTACGTGATCCCGGACATGGTGGGCGGCGCCAACAGCGAAATGATCGGCACCAAGATCGCCCAGCGCGCCATCCCCGACCGCAACCTGCCGCACGCCAGCGCGCTCGCCGCGCTGCTCATGCTCGGCGTGCTCATCCCGCCGGCCATCGGCTGGATGGTGCTGCGGCGCCGCAACATCGGCGCCACCGAGACCGAGGCCGTCGCGGCCGCCCGACCGCGCATCGTCGACAAAGGAGGCGTCGCATGAAGCGCATGGACCGCCATTGCGGCATCGTCCTTTGGACCGTGATGCTCTTCTTCTACATCCCCATCGTCGTGCTCGTGGTGAACTCGTTCAACCACTCGAAGTTCAGCGGCGCCTGGGAAGGCTTCACCCTCAAGTGGTACGCCATGCTCTTCCGCGACCGGGAGATCTGGCAGGCGCTGCTCAACACGCTCAAGGTGGCCTTCGGCTCCACCGCCGTCTCCGTCGTCCTCGGCACGACCGCCGCGCTCGCGCTGCACCGCTGGCGCAGCCGGCTCCAGTCGTTCCACTACGGCCTCATCTACACCCACCTCGTGCTGCCGGACATCCTGATGGGCATCAGCCTGCTGCTCTTCTTCATCGCGATCGGGCTCAACCAGAGCCTCTTCACCGTCTTCCTGGCGCACACCACGTTCTGCCTGAGCTACGTCGCGATGGCGGTGCTCGGCCGCCTCCAGGACTTCGACAACAACCTGCTTGAAGCCGCCCGCGACCTCGGCGCCACCTCGTGGACCGCCTTCTGGCGCGTGCAGTTCCCGCTGCTGCTCCCCGGCATCGTCGCCGGCGGGCTGCTCGCCTTCACGCTTTCGATCGACGACTTCGTCATCACCTTCTTCGTCTCCGGCCCCGGCTCCGACACGCTCCCGGTGAAGATCTACGGCATGATCAAGCGCAGTCCGCGCCTGCCGATGATCAACGCGCTCTCCACGCTCATGCTCATCGTCACGACGCTCGCCGTCGTCGCCAGCCGCATGCTCCAGGCTTTTGGGCGCAAAGCGCCCAAGAATAGAGAGTAGAGAGTAGAGAGTAGAGAGCAGAGAGCAGGGAGCAGGGAGTAGAGAGCAGAGAGCAGGGAGTAGAGAGTAGAGAGTAGAGAGCAGGGAGTAGGGAGTAGGGAGTAGGGAGTAGGGAGTAGGGAGTAGGGAGCAGGGAGTAGGGAGTAGGGAGCAGGGAGCAGGGAGTAGGGAGTAGGGAGCAGGGAGTAGGGAGCAGGGAGTAGGGAGTAGGGAGTAGGGAGTAGGGAGTAGGGAGTAGGGAGTAGGGAGTAGGGAGTAGGGAGTAGGGAGTAGGGAGTAGGGAGTAGGGAGTAGGGAGTAGGGAGTAGAGAGTAGAGAGTAGAGAATAGAGAGTAGAGAGTAGGGGGTAGGGAGTAGGGAGTAGGGAGTAGGGAGCAGGGAGCAGGGAGTAGAGAGTAGAGAGCAGGGAGAAGTTCAGGCCGGGGACGCTCCAAACCCCGTTTGACCAGCCTCCCTGCAATCAGGCAGCTCCGCCATGAAAACAACCTTTCAGCTTGTTCTCTTGTCTTGTTTCTGTTGTGGTGGCGCCGCTTTCAGGGGCGATGCCGAAGTCGTGTGGATTGATGCGCCGAAGACCAACCCCGGCGACCGGCCGATTGCCAGGCCAAGTTTCAAGTCGCTTGAGCCAGTCGGCCGTGTGTGTTAAAATCGTCAGCAAAATCCAAAACCCCTGGCTGGCGGTCTTGCGCCTGATGCGCAGCATGACCCTCGCATGGGGTTCGACTGGAAACAAGCAAGCAAGGAGAGTTGTCATGGGCATCAGCATCGGGTTTGTCGGTCTTGGGGGGTTTGGGAGCGCTTTCGTCCCCCTTTTCAAACAACATCCGCTCGTGGATCGCATCGGCCTGTGCGACCGGGAGCCGGGTCCGCTGGAGAGATTCGGGAACGACCCCTTCTACGCCGACAAGCTCGACCGGGAGCGGGACCTCTACCCGTCGCTCGACGACATCTGCAAGGCCGATTTCGATGCGCTCGCCATCTTCACCCAGCCGTGGCTGCACGCCCCGCAGTGCATCCAGGCGCTCGAGCATGACAAGCACGTCCTTAGCGCAGTGCCCATCACGTCGATCCCCGACGACGACGAAATCCTCGATTGGTGCGACAAGCTGGTCGCCGCCGTCAATCGCGCCGGGCGGCACTACATGCTGGGCGAAACGACCTACTATCGCCCTCAGGCGATGTTCTGCCGCAAAAAGGCGCGGGAGGGCGCCTTCGGCGATTTCGTCTATGCCGAGGGCGACTACATGCATGACGTCGATTATTCCTTGTGCAACCTTCGCCAGGTGCAGCATGCGCGGACGTCCAGCCAATCCGGAAAGGAATGGCTGGCGTACAGCGAGCGCTACTGGCGTCGGGGCGTCCGCGGCGGCCCCATGCACTACCCGACCCACTCGGTCAGCGGCCCCGTCTGCGTGATGAACGCCCATGCCGTGAGGGTCAACGCCTACGGCCATGCGAACCGGACTGGCGATCCGCATTTCAAAAACTACGCCTTCAGCAATGAAATGGCCTTGTTCAAAATGAGCAACGGGGCGGTCGTTCGCATCCTCGAGACGCGGGAGACGCCCGGCACGGTTGGAGCCGACAGCGAGACCTTCCGCATTTTTGGAACCCGCGGCAGCTTTTCCGAAAACCGCTGGTTCGCGACGGAGCGTCCGGATTTCGAGAATCTCGATTTGTCGAACCTCCCGGTGACGGAAACCCTTCACCTGACCTCCGCCGAGATGGCCGATCCTCTGCCACCCGAAGTCCAGTTCGCCTTCAAAAAGGCCTTGCACCAGGACAAGGACGACAACGAGTTGCTGAGCATGGAGTTCACCCCCGAAGGCCATGGCGGCTCGCACCCCTATCTCGTCCATGAATTCGTCGATGCCGTGGCACATGATCGCATCCCCGAGATCAACATCTGGGAAGCCGTCCGCTACATGGCGATGGGCGTGGCTGCGCACCAGTCGGCCTTGAAGGATGGCGAGACGGTGTCTGTGCCCGACTGGGGCGATGCCCCGGCCTAGTCGTACGGATCAGGCGTGGGGCACGATGAGGTCGTTGAGATAGAGCAAACCGGCCATGCGCACGTCTTGCGTGTGGCCGGCGCGATACGAGACGATTGTGCCGGCGAAGCGGCCGGTGTCGAGCAGCGCGACGGCGGCGAGCAAATCAAGCGTGGCACGGTGCCAGACGGCTTCGAGCGTCTTGCCATCAAAGAAGAGCTTGGGCTCGTTGAGGTACTTCGTCTTGCCGTGGATCAGGATGTTGTTGGTCGTGTAGCCGAGGTTGCGCGTGTCGGCGAAGAGCTTGCCGATGGTCTTGGTGTACCAGAATTCCTTTGAGGGGGCGTTGGTGCGTGCTTCCGCGCCAATGCGGAAGTTCTCGGGCGTCACGTCGAAGCGAATGCGCTGCTGGCCGATCACAGAGGCGAAGTCGATTGCGCAATCGACGCGCAGGCCGAGCTCGCCGGGCCTGGCGGGCAGGAAGGTCAAAAAGTCGCCGCGCGTGCCGCCGAAAGTCACCGGCTCCTTGACTGTAATGAAGTTGGCGGAACCATCCGCCTCGACAATGCCCGCTTTCTCGATCGTCTCGACGAGGTCGAGGCTGCCGCGGTCGAAGAGCGGCGGGTCGCCGGAGTCCGTCTCGACGAGCAGGCTGTCCAGCCCCATCCCGACGCGCAGGGCGATGATGTGCTCGACCATGCGCAGGTAGTTGTGCTGGCTGCCGCAGCGCAACACGATGTTGCGGGCGGTCGTCCAGACGTTGCGCACGGAGACCTTGAAGGGAAACTGCTCTTTCTGGTCTGTTCGATGGATCCACCAGCCGTCTTCTCTGGCGGGCGAGAACGTCAACGTGCTGTTGCGCGGGCTGAACGTCGCATGGCCGGAGACGGACTGCGTGGAGCCGATCGTCGTGTGTTTCAGCGAGTAGGGATAGGGACCTTTGTGAAGGCGTTCGAGATCCACAGGCTGGTCTCGCATGCGGGCGGCAGCCTCGGCGATCGCGGCGGCGTCGCCAGCGACAATTCGGCCGATGGGGTATTCTGTGGGCATGATGGGTGAAACTTGAAATTTGAAACTTGAAACTTGAGCCGGAGGGCAACTTTGTCGTGAGCTTTGGCAGATTCAGCGGCTGGCGGTCAGGGATTCCGAGGGAACCTTTGTCGAGGGCTTTGTCGAACTGCGGAAGGGAGGCGGGACGTTTTTTGAACTACGAAATACACGAAAGGGAGTTCAGGGGTTGGGGGTTAAGAGCTAGTGCCGCGGCGGCTTCGCCGAGTGGGGAATGGCCACGAAAGACACGAAAAGAAGGTGCTAACGGGGTCTGGGGCGCCCCCGGCCTGAACTCCTCTCTCCTCTCCTCTCTTCTCATCTAAAACGCCAGGTTTCAAACGGCACTCGCTTTCTTGGCTTTCCTAAGCATGTCAACGAGCTGGCCGCCCTTGGCGAACTGCGCGTCGACCATGTCGGCGGTGATGACCAGCTTGGTGCCGGGCTTGAGGCCGACGGCCGAGATGTCGAACATCACATCGACCATCAGCTCTTCCAGGATGGCCCGCAGGCCGCGGGCGCCCGTCTTGCGCTTGAGCGCCTCGCGGGCGAGCGAGCGCAACGCCGCATCCTCGAACTGCAAGTCCACGCCATCGTAGGCGAAGAGCTTGCGGTACTGGCGGACCAGGCTGTTCCTGGGCCGGGTCAAAATGTGGACCAGCTCGTCTTCCGTCAGCTCCGTCAGGACGGAGACGATCGGGAGGCGGCCGACAAACTCGGGGATGAGACCGTACTGGATCAAATCCTCGGGCTCGGGACGCAGACGGCCCGAGGCGTCCTTGGTTTGCGCCGCCGGGGCGTCGCTGGAGACAAAGCCGAAGTGCTGCTTGAGGGAGCGTCGGCGCATGATCGTGTCAAGCCCGACGAACGCGCCGCCGCAGATGAAGAGGATGTCCTTCGTCTCGATCTCGATGTAGCGCTGTTCGGGATGCTTGCGGCCGCCGGCGGGCGGCACGTGCGCCACGGTGCCCTCGAGGATCTTGAGCAGCGCCTGCTGGACGCCCTCGCCGGAGACGTCGCGCGTGATGGAGACGTTTTCGGTGCGGCGCCCGATCTTGTCGATCTCGTCGATGAAGACGATGCCGCGCTGAGCCTTCTCGACGTCCCCGTCGGCGGCCTGGATGAGGCTGAGCAGGATGTTCTCGACGTCTTCGCCGACGTAGCCCGCCTCGGTGAGCGCCGTGGCGTCCGCGATGGCGAAGGGCACGTCGAGGATGCGCGCAAGCGTCCGGGCGATGAGCGTCTTGCCGGAACCGGTGGGGCCGAGCAGGAGGATGTTGCTCTTCTCGATCTCGACATCCTTGAACTCACGGTCGATCTCCGGCTTCTTGGAGAAAATGCGCTTGTAATGATTGTGGACGGCGACGGAGATGACGCGCTTGGCGTCTTCCTGGCCGACGACATGCTGGTCGAGCGCGTCCTTGATCTCGCGCGGCGACGGCACTTTGCGCGGTGCTTCCTCTGCCTCGGCGGATGGATGCTCGTTGAACATGTCTTCAAAGAAGTCGTCGGCAACGTTGTTGCGACCGAAGCGCTTGCTCTCGAGGGCCTCTCGCCGCGCGAGCTCTTTGCGGATTTCCGCGAAGTTTTCCGTGGCCGCCTTGAGCAGGGCTTCCTGCTCGTCCAGGCATTCATGGCAGACCCACCCTTCCTGGAATGCAACCATGTCGGGCTCCATGATCTCGGTGGCACCACAGAACATGCAGAGTTTGGGGGGCTTTTTGCGGGGTCTTTTCGGAGGTGGCATCTTGCTATTTCCCCTTGACGGCGCGAGGTTTGGGCTTGAGGACTTCATCGACGATGCCATACGCCTTGGCTTCGTCGGCGGACATGAAGAAGTCGCGATCGGTGTCGCGCTCGATCGTTGCGAGATCCTTCCCGGTCTTCTCGCAGAGGATTGCATTGAGCATGGCGCGGGTGCGGATGATCTCGTCCGCCTGGATGCGAATGTCCGTCGCCTGCCCCTCGGCGCCGCCGTGGGGCTGGTGGATCATGACGCGTGCGTTGGGCAGCGCGTAGCGCTTGCCCTTGGCGCCGGCGGCGAGCAGCACCGCACCCATGGACGCGGCCTGCCCAATGCAGTACGTGGCACAGTCGCACTTGAGATACTGCATCGTGTCGTAGATGGCCATGCCGGCGGTGACGACGCCGCCCGGCGAATTGATGTAGACGGAAATGTCCTTCTCCGCATCCTCGGATTGGAGGAAGAGAAGCTGGGCGATGATGACCGTGGCCAAGCTGTCCCCGATCGGCGAACCGATGAAAACGATGCGATCCTTGAGCAGGCGCGAGTAGATGTCGTAGGAGCGCTCCCCTCGGCCGGTCTGTTCGATAACGAACGGGACGTATTGTGCGTGCATAAGCTACCTCGGATGAAAATGATGAAACGGGATTGCGGCTCTGGCGCGAACTAGGCGTTGAGCGTGTCTGTCGGCTTCGCCTTGTCGAGCAGCGTGTCGAGAGTTTTCTGAATGACCGCATCGGTGTAGAGCATGTCCATGCGATCGCGATTCTTGAGCGTCTCCTTGATTTCGGCTTCGCCCAGGCGCTCGCGGTGGAAGCGCCCGACAAGGTATCGGTCAAAATCGTCTTCAGGGACATTGATTTCGAGCTTCGAGGCGATCTGGCGCAGAATCATCCTGGTGCGGATCCGCCCGTCCGCCTGTTCCTTGGCGGTGGCGGTGAGGCGCTCGCGCTCGGCGGCCAGATCCTCCTTGGAGACCCCTCGGCGCATGCCGTACTGGACGAGGAGGTTGAGAGCCTCCTCCGTCTGGCGATCAAATTCCGCGGCGGGCACTTCGAAGGGCGTCGCCTTCAAGAGATAATCGACAATCTGCTGGGAGCGACGCTGACGATCCTGCTGACGGGCGTACGTCTCCAAGTTGGTGCGAATGCGCTCCTTGAGCTGATCAAGGGTCTCGCACTCGAAGCTCTTGAGAAACGTTTCGTCGATCTCCGGCAACGCAAGGTGACGACCCTCTTTCACGACGACGTCGTAGTCGGCCGCGACGCCTCGAAGCTTCTCGTTCGAGAAGTCTTCCGGAAACACGACCTGAACGGCGCGCGTCTCGCCAAGCTTCACGCCGACAAGCGCATCGGCAAGGCCGGGAATCTGGAGATGCTTGCCACCCACCGTGCACCAAAAATCCTCGCGCTTGGCAAACAGCCCCGCGTCGGGAACCGCGGTTTCCATGGGCTGGCCATCAACCGTCGCCGTGTAGGAAATGAAAAGCATGTCGTCCTGGACGGCCTCATAGCCTTCCGTGAAGTCCTTGAAGGTCGCCATGCTCTTGCGGATGGATTCGAACTGCTTCTCGACATCTTCGTCGGTTGTCGGGGTGTCGGCGCTGTCCACAGGGATGCCTTCGAACTCCGGCAACTCGAACTCCGGCACCAGATCGACCGTCGCGGTGAAGGCAAGCCCACCCTCGTCTGTCCGCTTGACCGTGCTGACGTCGACCAGCTCGAAGACCCTCAACTCCTTCTCTTCGACGGCCTTGGTGTAATACTTTTGGGTGGCGCGACCGACCGTTTCATTGGTGATGTCTTTGCTAAACCGGTCGAGGACGACCTCGCGGGGCGCCTTGCCCTTTCGGAAGCCGGGAATCACGGCCTTGGAGACGAATTCGCGAGTCACCAGCTTCTTTTCGGCCTCGTACTCCTCGGAAGTCACGGTGCAGAGCAGCTTGCTGCGGGTCGGGGAATTGATTTCAATGTCGATGTTCATGCAAATGCCTTGATTTGAAGTCGAATCACTAAGTATAGCATATCCGCCTATAGCGTGAAAAGCCGGAAAACCCCTGAAAAATTTGAAAAACCGAAAGGGGCTGCGGGGTCGGCGCTGATTCCAGTTGAAGGCTTAAGCGCTTTGTGGCATACTACTCTGACTTGTTTGGAAAGGGCTTTGCCGACATTCCGTTCGAGCCCCTTGCTCTTCCCGCTAGCGCAACTTCCGTTGCAGAATTGGATCCCGACTGATGCATGACATACCCGTTGAAAACGTTCGAAACTTTGTGATCGCAGGCCACAGCGGCACCGGCAAGACCGCGCTGACCGACGCCTTGGCCTTCAAGTTTGGTCTCAACGACCGCCTTGGCGCCACGGCCAACGGCAGCAGCATTTCAGACTTCACCGAGGAAGAGAAATCGCGCAAGATTTCGATCTTCTCGGCGACGTTCAACACGAAATACACGGCGCCGGACGGCAAGGAATACAACCTCTTCTTCACCGACACGCCGGGCTTCATGGACTTCTACGGCCAGCTCCGCTCGGCCTGCCGCGCGGCGGACTCCGGCGTCGTCACCGTCGACGCCGGCAGCGGCGTCCAGGTCGGCACGCGCCGCGCCTGGAAGACCTTCGACCAGACGGGCGTCGTCTCGCGCGTCGTCGCCGTGACCGGCCTCGACAAGGACAACACCGACTTCCACAAGACCATCGAGTCGCTGCGCCACGCCTTCGGCGACGGCTGCATCCCCGTCGCCTTCCCGGCGGACGACAAGGCGTCGGTCGTCTCGGTCTTCGCCGACAACGTCCCCGCCGCCTACGCGGACGCCGCCGCGCAAGCGAAGGAGCTGCTCATGGAGCGCGCGGCGGAGAGCGACGACGAGCTGACCGAGAAGTACCTCATGGAAGGCTCGCTCTCCGCCGAGGAAATCGAGGCCGGCCTCGTCCAGGCCGCCGCGAACGGCGGGTTCATTCCCGTCGTCCCCGTCTTCCCGCTCACCGGCGTCGGCATCCAGGAATTCCTCGACGTGATGGTCAAGTGGTCCGCCAACCCGATGCAGCGCGAGCGGACGGACATCGACGGCAAGGTGATCGACACCTCGCCCACGGCCCCCTTCTTCGGCCTCGTCTGGCGCTCGGTGTCGGACAGCTTCGTCGGCCAGATGAGCTACGTCCGCATCCTCTCCGGCACGATCAACGTCGACACGGAAGTGGAGAACCCCTCCTCGGGCCGCGAAAAGGTCGCCTCGATGCTCGCGCCCTGCGGCAAGAAGCACAACAGCGTCACGACCGCGAGCGTCGGCGACATCGTCGCCATTCCGAAGCTCAAGGCCACGAAGGTGAGCGACACGCTCTGCGCCGTCGGCAGCAACTTGCGCGCACGTCCGGTGAAGTTCCCCGATCCGGTCATGTTCGCCGCCGTCACCTCCGCCTCGCAGGCCGACGAAGACAAGCTCGGCCCGGCGCTCCAGCGCCTCCTCGAACAGGACCAGACGCTCCAGGTCGAGCGCAACGCCGAGACGCGCGAGACGGTCCTGAAGGGCCTCGGCGACGTCCACCTCGACACCGCCGTGAACCTGCTCAAGCAGATGTCCAACGTCTCCGTCAAGCTCAGCACGCCCAAGGTCGCCTATCGCGAGACGGTCACCGCGCAGGGCGCCGGCCACCACCGGCACAAGAAGCAGTCGGGCGGCCGCGGCCAGTACGGCGAGGTCTACCTGAAGGTCGAGCCCCTCCCCGAGGGCGACGCGGACTGGTACGTCGACGAGACGGTCGGCGGCTCCATCCCCGGCAACTTCATCCCCGCGATCGAGAAGGGCGTCGTCGAGCGCATGCAGAACGGCGCCGTCGCCGGCTACCCCGTCGTCAACATCAAGGTGCGCGTCTACGACGGCTCCTTCCACGACGTGGACTCCTCGGAAATCGCGTTCAAGATCGCCGGCTCCTACGCGCTGCGCGACGGCCTCTCGAAGGCGCGCCCCGTCCTCCTCGAACCGATCATGAGCGTGCGCATCTCGACGCCCGACCAGTTCATGGGCGCCGTGACCGGCGACCTCACGCACAAGCGCGGCCGCGTCCTCGGCTACGAGAACGAGGACGACATGCAGGTGATCCTCGCCGAAGTCCCGCAGGGCGAGCTCTTCCGCTACGCGGCCGAGCTGCGCTCGATCACCGGCGGCCAGGCCTCCTTCGAGATGACCTTCGCGCGCTACGACGTGGTGCCCTCCAACGTCGCGCCCAAGATCATCGCCGAATCGCCCTACAAGCAGCGCGAGGCCGAGGACTAGCCCCGCCCCCGGGGCCCGCCCGCGAGGCGCCGCCCGTTTCTCACCATGAAAATCATCATCATCGGCGCGGGAAACGCCGGGCGGCTCCTCGCCAAACGGCTCAGCTCGGAAGAACGCTTCAGCGTCGTCCTGATCGACCCCAGCGAGGAGGCCCTCGCGCTCGCCCAGGACGCGCTGGACGTCATGACCGTCTGCGGCTCGGGCGCCGACCCCGACGTGCTCGCCGAGGCCGAAGCCGAAAAGGCGGACATCGTCGTCGCCGTCACCGATTCGGACGAGACGAACATCCTCGCCTGCCTCTTCGCCCACGCCGCCGGCGTCCCGCGAAAGATCGCCCGCGTCGCCAACCACCAGTACCAGCGCGTCTCCCCCCACTACGACCTCGGGAAGATGGGCATCGACCTCGTGATCAACCCCAAGACGGCCTGCGCCGAGGAAATCTGCCGCGCCCTCGCCCTGCCGGGATCGATCGAATCGTTCGACCTGTTCGGCGGCAAGGCCACGGTCGCCGGCTTCAAGGTCGGCCCCGACAGCCCCGCCGTCGGCCTGACGCCCGCCACGCTGCCCGACCGCGACCTGCTCGACCGCATCCGCCTCATCGCCATCCGGCGCGGCGACAGCCTCATCATCCCGCGCGGCGACACCGCCATCGCCCGCGACGACGCCGTCTACCTCGTCGGCGAGCCGGACGACATCCGCGCCTTCTCCGTCTGGATGAACCCCGGGCTGACGCCCTTCGTCAAGGTCGTCGTCGGCGGCGGCGGCGACATCGGCCTCGCCGTCGCGCGCACGCTGGAAACCTGGGGCGTCGACGTCGTGCTCATGGAGCGCGACAAGGAACGCGCGCTCCACTGCGCCGGCGAGCTGAAGCGCGCCGTCGTGCTCAACACCGACGCCCTCGGCGCCACCGCGCTCGACGACGCCGGCATCGTCGAGCGCACCGCCTTCATCGGCGTGACCGGCGACGACGAGAACAACGTGATGAACTGCCTCATGGCGCGCAAGCGCGGCGTGGACTTCACGATCACCCAGATCAGCCGCACCGACTACATCCCCGCCATCGAGGCGCTCGGCGTCGTGGACCGCATCATCAGCCCCTTCGAGTCCCTCGTCCACGGCATCATGCACCACCTGCGCCGCCGCAACGTCCGCGCCGCCGCCATCGTCCACAACATGCCCGGCGAACTGCTCGACATCCAGGTCTCCGAGCACAACCGTCATCTCGGCGTCCCGTTCAAGGAGATCCGCTTCCCGCGCGAGTCCATCGTGGCCGTCGTCCTGCGCGACGGCGGCGTCATCCCCGCCACGGGCGACATGACCCTCAACGCCAACGACCGGATGCTCGTCTTCTCGCACCGCTCGGCCGTCCGCAAGCTCCAGGACATGTTCCGTCGATGAGGCGCCGTCCGTGAACCCGCGCGCCGTCCTCCACCTCGTCTCCCTCACGACGCTCGTCGTCGGCCTCGCCATCCTGGCCTGCGCCCCGGTGTCGCACCTCTGCGGCGACGCCCGCGCCGTCCAGTTCGCGCTCCTCGAGGCCGGCGGCCTCGCCGTCGGCCTCTCCCTCGTCGGCGCGTGGCTCACGCGCGGCGAGGTCCGCCTCGCCCGGCGCGACGGCTTCGGCGTCGTCACCATCGGCTGGCTCCTCGCCGTCGTCGTCGGCACGCTGCCCTACCTCCTCTCCGGCTCCATCCCGGCGTTCGTCCCCGCCCTCTTCGAGAGCGTGTCGGGCTTCACCACGACCGGCTCGACGATCCTTGCCGATGTCGAGACCCTGCCACGCGGCATCCTCTTCTGGCGCGCGCTCACGCATTGGGTCGGCGGCATGGGCGTGCTCGTGCTCTGCGTGGCGCTGCTCCCGTTCCTCGGCGTCGGCGGCATGCAGGTCTTCCGCGCCGAAGTGCCCGGCCCCTTCAAGGACCGCCTCGCCCCGCAGATCGCCACCACCGCCAAGCTCCTCTGGGGCGTCTACCTGCTCCTCACGCTGCTCGAGACGATCCTGCTCAAATGGGTCGGCGGCATGGGCTGGTTCGACGCCGTCTGCCACGCCTTCTCCACGATCGCCACCGGCGGCTTCTCCACGCGCAACGCCAGCCTCGCCGCCTACGACAGCGCCGCGATCGACATCATCGCCACCGTCTTCATGTTCCTCGGCGGCGTGAACTTCTCCCTCCACCACCTCGCGCTGACCCGCAATCCCGGCTGCTACTTCAAGGATTCCGAGTTCCGCGTGTATTCCCTGATCCTGCTCGCCAGCGGCCTCTTCCTCGCGTTCAACGCCTGGGGCTGGGGCGCGGGCGGCCTCCCGCTCGGCCGCTGCCTCCGCGACGGCTTCTTCACCGGCACGTCCGTCATGACGACGACCGGCTTCTGCACGGCGGACTTCGACCGCTGGCCGGACGCCTCGCGGTTCGTGCTCGTGCTGCTGATGTTCATCGGCGCCTGCGCCGGCTCCACCGGCGGCGGCATGAAGGTCGTCCGCGTCATGGTCGTCGTCAAGAGCGTGCTGCGCGAGATCAAGGTCTTCATGCGCCCCGCGGCGGCGATCACGGTCAAGCTTGGCAACAAGCCCGTGGAGCCCGGCACGGTGTCCCACATCGGCGCCTTCTTCATGCTCTACGTGATCGTCTTCGCCATCGCCTCGTTTCTGATGACCTTCTTCACCGGCGACCTCGTCACCGCAACTTCGTCCGTTGCCGCCTCGCTGGGCAACGTCGGCCCCGGCCTCAACGCCGTCGGCCCCACCCAAAACTACGCCGCGATCCCCCACGCCGGCCAGGCCGTGCTCGTCGCCTGCATGCTCCTCGGCCGCCTCGAGCTCTACACCGTCCTCATGCTCTTCATGCCCAGCCTCTGGAAGAAGTGAATAGTTGCAAATTCTGACGTCACAGCGGGCATCGCCGAGATGCTGTTCCGAAGCGTGGCGTCATCGAACCCTTGCCCGCGCTGCCTCGCAAGGCTGTGCGCCCACAGCGTCAATGTTGCGGCGACCTGGCGCGACCACTGCCTGAAAACCGTGTCGTCCGATCGCAAAACGACACCCCGCCAAGAATGGCGACAGAGAAGAAAGAATAATGCACATGCAACCAAAAACCGATCGGATCACACTGCGGAACAACCGCGAGCAAATCCAGAACATGTTGATGCAACTTGTCCTGCATCCGCGAAGGGACTTTATCCGCTGGGCGAAAATCACAAAACAGACGCCCAACATGAAAATCGGCTATCCCGGCCAGCACTTGGCATCGCTAATAACGGGCATGGAGGGTGAACGAACCGGCGCTCGTGGCAACGACCTCTGTGATGGCTCGGAGGTGAAGTCTTGTTCTCGAATCGACCAACTTGACAAGTGCAAAGACTGCGATGCGGCGGTCGCCCGCATTGAACCAACTTGTCCACAGTGCCACTCCACCAGCATCCAGCGGAACCATGATTCCAAATGGCTCTTCGCAATTAAAAGCGAAAAGGAGCTGCAGTTTCTTCTCGACCAGGTTCCCCGAGTGGTCTTGATACTGGCAGACTGCCCAAACTTCGACCAAGAGGACTGGGACACAATTCAGTTTCAGGCATTTGAAATCTGGCCAAAACACGAACGTCATAAGCATTTTCGCACACTGATGACCAACTACTTCAACGACATCTATCTTCCGCATATTCAGAAGAATGCGAAAAAAACGCCCGCTCCCAAAAACTTCTGGCCTTACTCGTTTCAGTCCTACATGTGCAATCCCATCTTGACCTTTCATTGTGTGATCACACATGCAAATGCCGAACCCAGTATCGACATCAAGACTTGCGTTGAGCCTGAGCGCAACCGCGCGGACATCAATCCAGTGATGATGCCACTCGATGTTCTGATCCCCGACGAGCGGAAAAAGATCCTTGAGCACATGGATCCATCCGCTCGTCGTTCTGTAGAAGAGAGGGGCTTGAACGAGGAACAGCGCGTGCGTCTATCTCTGCGAGACACCGATCATGCGACACCGCAATCAAGCACCTATCGTCGCGGGGTGCGGAGCTACTAACCCGGCCACAAATAGCGTTGCGCACGGAGATTGAGGCATGGGATCTGGAATTTGGCGTTGGGAAAGGGGCACGGACATTCCTGTCCGTGTTCGTCCACGGGTTGGAAAACCCGTGCCCCTGATTTGCAGCATGAATTATGGCCGGGTTAGTAGAGAGAAGCGAGTCGGGTCATCGCGTCGATGGACAGCGAATTGAGCTGGAAGGCAAGTTCCGTCTCCTTGCGGAAGATGGCGGCGATCTCCTTCAATCCAGCAGAAGGCTGCGCGAGGTCGCATGGGATGTTTACATTCATCAGGTCGCAAGGGTTGAGGTGGGCCGTCTGCCCTCTCACGACTGCCTGCAAATCATCTCTCACGGTCGGATGCCTCAGCGCCGCCAGAAGCAGATAGGGATCGACGCCCTCTTTTGCACGAACACGGATGATCTCGCCCACAAATGTTACGCCCAACGTCTCGTACTCCTTCGGTATGAACGTGACAATGTCCACCTTCTTGGCGATGTATTTTGGTGAATGCGCGGATGACGTCAGCAGGATGTCGCCCTTCTGAATCATGAGGTTGTCGGATGTTGCGCGCTTGCGAGCCTCTGCGTAGGAGACGAAGTTCCTGTCGCGTGGATCCCAATCCACGCCTCGCCCCGTCAAATTGCCCACTTTCAGGATGAACATGCCGTCATCGGTATATGCCGCACGAGGCGGAGTGCGTCCTGTGCCAGCGAGTTCGACGAATCGGTGAAGCGCCATCCCGTTGTTGACTTGTGTTCTCTGAAAGAGAAGTCCAGCGGACCGTTGCAGGCTTTCGGACGAAGGGATGTCGTGGTAGACATGTATTGGAGGATCAGCATCCGAATCGGTGCATGAAAGGAGTCGGCCAGGCAAATCGGGAAGTTGATTGCCGTCTTGATGACGCCCCGTGCTGTCGTATCCGACATTTGAGACATGGCAGACTTGAATGGTTGTGTGATTCACTCGACGCTGATCCGAGTGCTTCTTAAAAAAGGCGGCCACGGTGGTAGTCTGTGTTCCCGTGGCGGCGAAAGTTTCTGGCGGGAGGTCGATAAGATGAGTCAGGTAGCCAAGCGTATCGATAGACGCCCGGGCAAATGCCAGGCGATCGTTTGTTATGACACTGCGGGGCAGAACGATCCCGAGGCGACCGCCCGGACGAAGGAGCCGGAGGCAAAGTTCGAGAAACAAAATCTCACTGGGCACCTTGTCTTGGTCGTTTCCATTGAAGGTTGCTCCGACTTGGTACTGATCCATGACCCCGGCATCACGCGTCATTGTCATGCCAAAGGGCGGATTGGTGAGAATGACATCCATGCTGTTTGGCCTTATCCCCAATGACAATGCCACATCTTCGGTGCCAAGCATGCGAAGCGAGTCGGCACATGTCCTCTTGAACGCTGCGTCAGGGCCATGCCCGAGGTTCAACTCCGCAAGAAGGAGCATCCGAGGGTTCTTGTCTATACCGAAAACAGTGGGCCGTTGGGACCGCCTGGTTCGCACTTTGGCCATGTGCTTGATTGCCTCGACCAGAAACGTCCCGGAACCGCAAGCAGGATCGAAGACAGTTTCGGATGGCATGGGGTCAACGATGGCGACCATTGTTCGCACAACGTCTTCTGGGGTCAAGTAGATGCCAAGACCACGCCTGATCTCGGGGGTTAGAAACGTTCGCAGAGCCGTGCTTCTGATGTCGAGAGGAAGATCGGAAAGTCTAATCGGCGAGAAGATGTCCTGAATGCCGAGGAGCGTCGAGTCGGACATGTGAAAAACACCGTCACGCCAGAGCTGTAGCGCCCATGGCGCTTTGTCTTTCAGGAGGGACGGGAAGGCTTGACGCACATCAACAGGATCCCGAAGATGGGTGCGGCGAAACAGACCATCGATATCCAGCAAGGGATCCCCTTGCTGTTCTGACGCTTCTTGACATTCCTTGAAGAAAAGGAACTTCAGGAGCTCGTCGAACGACTCCAGCGGAAGCAATCCATCGACGTCGCGCATCCTGTCATGGGCTTTCTGGTACAGGAGACTGAGAGAACGACTGTTCATTTAGAATTGTTCCTTTTTCATGTTGGAATTGCTTCCACTATAACACTGCGCCCGTGTGATTACAACAAATAATTGCCTATGACATCTTTTTTGATCATACAAATGAAGTTGATCGAGGCTTTAATCAAGGGGTGGGTGATCGAGGTTTCGGCCATGATGAAGAAAAGCCGAGTTCGGTAATCGCAACGAATATTTGAAATCAGTCCCCAATTTTGGGAAAGCTAAATT
This sequence comes from Kiritimatiellia bacterium, assembly GCA_050942875.1. Lineage (GTDB taxonomy): Bacteria > Verrucomicrobiota > Kiritimatiellia > RFP12 > UBA3636 > JAAZAI01. The sequence goes on along the minus strand of JBMNOD010000022.1, from coordinate 19,341 downwards.
TTCTTGTTGACTTCTTGCGACTCAATGGCCCAGACTGCCAGCTCGTGGGCGGCATGCGTCGTAGCCAATAATTCAATCGGTTCGAGGTCTTTGTCCCGAAGCGTGGCTTTAGGCCCAGAACCTTTTTCGCGGTAGTTTTTCCGCAACGCTCTGACCTCCTTGACGATGCCGCCCACCTTTTTGTCGATCAAAAAATAGACATCCCTTTGACAACGCTCTTTACTCTTGCATTCCTAATGTGCAATGATAAAATCAATGCCGATCACTGAAGCCACCTTTCATCATGGTCGTTTGCCACACTGCCGGCGGCCGTTCCAAGATCATCACACGGACAGCTCAGAAAAAGCGAGGGGTCATGTATTGTTCACAGTGCAATGCAACCATGTCAGACAACGCAAAATTCTGCCGCCGATGCGGCGCACGTCGAGCCGAAGCCCTGATGTATTGTTCACAGTGCGGCGCAACCCTGTCGGACAACGCAAAATTCTGCCATGAATGCGGTGCGCGCCGGGACGAAGCCCTGATGTATTGTTCACAGTGCGGCGCAACCCTGTCGGACAACGCAAAATTCTGCCATGAATGCGGTGCGCGCCGGGACGAAGCCCTGCGGGCGGTGCAGGCGGTGGAATCTGCGTCGGCGCCACTCCCGCGGCCAACGACGTCCATGCCCCCACGTCCCGCGAAGGACGCGTCCGCAACGCCGCCCCCGCTCCCATCACAGCCCGCGCGACCCGCGAAGCCCGCGCGACCCGCGAAGGGCGCATCCGCAACGCCGCCCCCGCTCCCACCCCGGCTTGCGCGACCATTGCCGCCCCCGCTCCCATCGCAGCCCGCGCGACCCGCGAAGGGCGCATCCGCAACGCCACCCCCGCTCCCACCCCGGCTTGCGCGACCATTGCCGCCTCCGCTCCCATCGCAGGGGCGACCCCCCAGGAAGGGAAGCCCGGCGAGGTTGCCGAGGGTCGCTGCAGCCGGCATGGCCATCCTGTGCATCGGGACGCTGCTGCTGCTCTTTCCGCGGCTTGTGGAATCCATGAAACCGCGGCCTCGGAATCCCGGTGGATTGCCCGCAACGGAAATCGAAGGCGTGACGGGCCAGTTCCATGCCGGAAGGGCGATCGAAATCGCGGGCCGGGACTTCGGAGCCTACGACATGGACAACAGCGCCGTCAGCATTGACGGACGTCCGGCCAGGATCACGGCCTGGGGGGAGTCCGCCATCACCGTCGTCGTGCCCCAGGAGACGAAAGGGGGTCCGCGGAGGATTGTCGTCGAGAATCCGCCGCTTTACGAAAAGAAAAGCATCGTGGCCGATTTCGCGGAGAACCAGAGAACGGAGCTTGCAAGGCGGACGGTTTCGCGGGACAGGGACGAGACGATCGAGGGGACCGGGTTTAAAATGTTCATCCCGTCGGGAAGCGTGGCGCGGGAACAGGAAGTCAGGGTCTGCAAGCATGACGCGCCTTGTCTCGAGGACAGCCCGCATTACTCCATTGTGGATGAATTTGAAATCACCGATGCGGACGGACGGCATGTGTTTTTCGAAAAGCCGGTGTTGTTCGGCATCGATGTCGGCGACGAGGAGGAGGCCGATCGCACCCGGATCCAGTATTTTGACGATGTTTTCGGGATGTGGGTCCTGGCGGAGACGGCGTACAACCTTGCCGACGGGAGATTGTATGTCATGACAACGCATTTCAGCGGGTGGCGAAGGCTGAGGGACCATCTCAGGAAGGAAATGCCAAAGCAAGTGGACAAGGCCTTGACGTCCACAAAAGAGGCTGCACGTCAGACCTGGGGATCTGTGAAAGACAAGACGGCTGATCTAGGCATCCGGGTACAGAGATACGTGAATGATTTGTCGAACGAGGAATTCATTGGCGTGGAGGATCAAGAATATGTCATTGTCCTCTATCGTCGTTCCGATGCAGAGAAAGACGTCGGCCTGCCGGACAAGGCCAAAGAAATGGCGGCGGCCTTTTCCGTCGCTTTTCGGGAGTATTCGGCCCTCTTCGGGGAAGGCAACATGCCGATCACCTATAAAGCTGCAGTCCATGAGGAAGAAGACTTAAAAGCCTATTCGCGGCTTCCTCGTGCAGGAGGGGGTCTGGGGCTGCCGCCGATGCCTCGCAGGATTGAAAAATATGAAGTCAAACCCGACCCCCTCAAGGTTTACATTGAACCCGCCTGCAACGGCCCGGGGGCGAGCTACAGCATGGCGTCCGGAAACATCACCATGCCCAGCGAGTATCCCAAGGGCGACATGGCCTTGACCTGCGCCCATGAATTGTTCCATGCCGTGCAGCACCGCCAGCTCGGCAAGAAGCTGTTCTACATGGCCAATGGCCTCAAGGACAAAGCCCGGGACCATCTGTCCGAGGACAATGTCGTCAACAGGTTCCTGGCCTACAACAAGTGGTTCCTGGAAGCGACCGCGGAATATGCGGCGCGGTTCATCGGAACCCGCGTCGGCATTGAAACCCTTCACAACGGCACCGAATGCACAACCCCCTATTACACATTCAACACGACTCATGAATACGGCATGTCGGCGTTTCTTGACTACATCGTCACGGAAAAGCAAAGCGATACAGAAGACCGGGGGCGGAAATTCAAGGACATGTGGAATGCGGTCGTCGAAAACTACAGCATGCTTTCCGACATTAATTCAACCCTGGACCGTCACGTTCAAAAGACTTGCCACGCCAAGTTGCAAACGCTTTACGAGAGCTTCTGGCGGGACGCCTCGACACGTTCCTTCATGCCCGCCATACCCCCCGGGGAGGGTGGCGTGAAGGACATTTTCAACTTGGGCAACCAGTCAAGGTTCAACCACATGGATGTCAAGGCGGAGAGCTTTGGCATCTTCCGTTTCGACGTCAACGAGAAATCCATGTTCGCCGACGAGACGGCGCTGCACCGGTCGTTGTGGTTTGAAACATCAAGCGCCGACATGATTGGAGAAATATATCGGCTTCCGGGACTGGCGATGTCCGACCGTTCGACGGCGGAGCTGAAGCCTTTGGGCTATGTCAACACCAAGGACGACAGAATCTTGCAGGAGGCGCTGGTGCCCTACAAGAAGGGGGACGCCTACGCGCTGGTCGCATTCTTCCACGGGCTTCCGCTGAAGGCCGACAGCCTCAAAATCAACGCCCATGCCACGTCCATCCGGTGGGAAAACCAGGAGGACGTGCAAAGGAAGGTGAAGAACACCACCCTTGCCTTCGGGGACAAGCTTAAATTCAAGCCGACGCTGCCCCGGCAAAAGCCGGGCGAGCCCCCCTTCACGGCCAAGGTCGTCCTGAACGACAAAGCGGATTTTGCCACGGAGATCGACAAGGTGGAAGACGGGAAAGCCTTCGAGGTGGATCCGCCCATGCATGCGGATTCAATCCTGCCGCCTTCCAAAGTGACCGTCGGCATAAAGATATTCAGGGACTATCGGCTTGTGCATGAATACCGTTCCGGTGACTTGCCGGAGGTTGTCAACGTCTACATCAAAAAACCGAAAACCGTGGTCCATGAATTGGCAGAAGGCGAAACAACGGTTGAACATACGTTCAGCGCCGAAGCGACTCCCAGGGGCGACTACCGTTTCGAATGGAACTATGGCGACAAATCGCCGACAGAGGTCACAAGAGGTTGGACTTCCACCGTAACGCATGAGTATACGCTTCCTGAGGGATATTATGCGGAATATCATCCTCATGTCGTCTTGTACGATCTGAATGGGAAAAAGCTGTCCGAGGACAAGGCAACCCTTAAATTGCAGCAAAAGCAGCCGGAAGGTCCGGGAGGCCTGTTTGATGTTGATTCCAAGCACAGTGGAACAGTACGAACTCGCACCCCGTAGGTCGCCTTGAGGCGCATCTTGAAGGAGAAAATGCTCCCAATGCCGTCGTCGCCCGGCTGCTCGTTCAACCCTCGGCGCGGATGCGACGGACTTCCGCGATGATGCGCGGGAGGTTCTCGGGCGCATTGCGTCCGCCAAAATCGTCCACGGCGCAACCGTTGATCGCCATGTCGGGCGCGTCGGTCTCGAAAAACAGCCGCCCCTCCGGCACGATCCGCGCCAGCTCGCGGATGCGCCGCGAGCGGGGGTTCAGCACCGCCGGCCCGATGCTCACGCAAACGCCCAGCCGCTCGTGCTCGCGCCAAATTTCGGAGGAGCACGCGGCGCCATGGAGCAGCATGCGCGGCAGCGCATCGGCGATGGGACGCAGCGCCTCGATCATCTCGCCGTGCGCGCGGACGCAGTGAAGCGCCACGGCGCGGCCTTCGCGAGCCGCCAGCGCAAGCTGTTCGCGAAAGGCCTGCATCTGCGCCTCGGGATCGGGGCGCAGCGCGTCAAGCCCGATTTCGCCGACGCCAAGCCCGGGATGCGCCGCCAGCAACGCCTCCAAACGCTCCAGCCAGTCCGCCGGAGCGGCGGGGTCGGCACAGTGCCACGGATGAAGACCGCAGGACGGCTCGACGCCCGGTTCGGCCTGCGCGATCGCCATCACCCGATCCCAGTCCGCCGGCGACGTGCCGCAGCAGCCGAACCGCCCCACTCCCGCCGCGCGGGCACGCGCCATCACCGTCGGCAGCATCGCCGCCGGAAAGGACTGGAGATGGACATGCGCGTCGTAAAGCATTTAATCCAAGTGGCGGCGCACGTAGTCCGCCACGGCGTCCTCAAGTGGACGGAAAGGCACGTCGCAGCCGACGGCGCGCAGCTTGCGCACGTCCGCCTCGGTGTGGTACTGGTACTTGTCGCGCAATGCCATCGGCATCTCGACGAACTCGATGACGGGCTCGCGCCCCATGGCCGCGAAAAGCGCCTTCGCCAGATCCACCCACGTGCGGGCCTGCCCGGTGCCGCAGTTGAAGAGGCCGTTGACGTCCGGATGGTCGTGGAACCAGAGCGTCACCTTGGCGGCGTCCTTCACATAGACGAAGTCGCGGTCCTGCTCGCCGTCCGCATAGTCGGGCCGATACGACTTGAAGAGCGGGATGCGCCCCGTGTCGCGGACGATGGCGTAGGACTTGTTGACCACCGAGCGCATGTCGCCCTTGTGGTCCTCGCCCGGGCCGAAGACGTTGAAGTACTTGAGCCCGACGATCTTGTCCAGCAGCCCCTGCTCCAGCGCCCAGACGTCGAACTTCTGCTTCGACCAGCCGTAGAGGTTCAGCGGCTGGAGCCGGGGCGTGATGGCGTCGTCGTCGGAGTAGCCCAGCGCCCCGTCGCCGTAGGTGGCGGCGCTGGAGGCATAGACGAAACGGGTGCCGCTGTCGAGGCACCATTCGCAGATCTCGCGCGTGCAGCCCGTGTTGTTGTCGTCGAGAAAGGCCTCGTCGGTCTCCATCGTGGAGCTGCATGCGCCCAGGTGGAAGAGTCCGGACGCCGCCCCGATGCGCCCTGCGCGCAGGGCGGCGCGGAAGTCGTCCCGATCAAGATAGGCGGCATAGTCGAGCCGGTCGAGGTTGGCCTGCTTGCCCGGATGGTTGAGATGATCGACAATCAAGATGTCGGACTCGCCGCGATCGTTCAGTTCGCGGACGATGTTCGAGCCGATCAGGCCGGCGCCTCCAGTGACGATGAATTTGCTCATGCCCCCAATGATACCCGAGCCGAGGCGCTCATGCAAGCTCAAGGTAATCGCTGGGGCGCGGGCAGCCGCAACCAGCGGCCGCTGTGCGCTTCGAGCGCGATGGAAGAGTCCGTGTGCCCCAACGCCTCGCGGCGTCACGACGAACCCTGCGCCAAAGCCGGACGCGGCGTCCCCGCCGCGTTTCGCCTCCTGCGCTCATTCACCTGCTTGTACCGCTCAAGTTCTGCTTGACAATTTTTGATTGTCTTTTTGGGGCCTGTCCCTTGTTTCCCTTTGACGGGTGCGAATGAAAAGGTTGTTATGTCACGCCCTTCCAGGGCTGTGGAGTTGACTCTGTAATCTGGAATAAAATCTTCCAGATCATAGTGGACGGTAGGACTCTTGTGCCCATTTGCCCACGGAGACCGTTGGAGCCCGCCGTCCTCGGCGGAAGGTGGTTCATGATGGGCGAACGAAGGGCTGATGCGTCGAGCACCAGGGGCGCGGACATTCCTGTGCGTGGTCGTTTACGGGTTGGAAAACCCGTGCCCCTTTTTCTCCCCGCTACTGTAATCTTGAAAAAATTTTCTTCAAGATTATTGCGTGGCAGGGCGGGGACAGGGTGGCGGGGTGGGACGCGAGCGAGAAGGCTGCGGAGAATGGACAGCCCCTCAAAAATACAATTTCCATAATTCCTTTGTTGACAGCTTCAGCCGGAAGGATATAGACTTTCCTTGTACTTGGGTTGCCGCATTTGGCAGGAGCTTGCCGAGGCGGGGGGGGCTTTTAAAGTGGTCGTACGCAGTTGTACGCCTTAAGAATGGAAATGAGCTTGACTCTAAACCCGGAACGACTTAGCCTGTTTACGAAGAAGGAGGTCTGTTAATGTCACCACAACTGATGGAATTTGAAGCCCAAGCGTTGAAGCTGTCGCCAACAGACCGCGCCGCTCTTGCCGAACGATTGATTGCCAGTCTCGACAATCTGAACGAGCAGGAGAATGAAAAACTCTGGATTGCCGAGGCCGACCGGCGTTATCGTGAATACAAAAGCGGTAAAATCTTGGCAAGATCTGCAGAAGAAGTGCTGAGCGATGCGCGGGATGCAATCAAATGAAGCCTGTTCGCTTCCTCAGGCCTGCCGAACTGGAGATGCTTGACGCAGCACAATATTACGAGATTCAGGCAAGAGGCCTTGGTCGCGAGTTTCTCGACAGGATCGATGCCGCCATTTTGGACATTCGCGAATCCCCTGAACGGTGGCCAGTCATCAGGTCAAACATCCGGCGCAGGCTTGTTTACCGGTTCCCTTACGTGCTCTTGTATCGGGTTGAACCGGACGAGATCGTCATTCAGGCAACAATGCACCTGCATAGACGACCGGACTACTGGGTCGGGAGGTAGAAAATCGTCGTCTTCAGGAAGGTTTCAGCGCATTGCCATGTTTTGCGGGGAGGAGAAGTGAACGCGAGTGAGACAGTGAAGGTCGTGGTGTGGGGTGGCGTCCGCCTTGCGTTTCTCGCGTGTTTTGCTTACAGCATTGTGCGGCGAGTGCAACGGTCAAGACGGGAGAGGGCGGAACAGCGGAAGAGAATCCAGGACGCGATCGCCAAGATCACGGCGGACGGCAAAATCGAGGGGCCGAAGGGTCGGCACAAACCGAGGCGTTGGGCGAGGAAGTGGGTGCGTTACGCCAACTCCCTGCCTGCTCCCCGTCGGCAGTACGAAATGAGTTGTCGTGGACTCCCCGACTACCCGAGGCACAACGAATGAGAAAGACAAGATTCAAATTGATCTGACTGATTAGACCGATTGGACCGATCTGTCTGATCTGTCTGATTCGTCTGATTCTGCTAATCCCGACAAATTCGCGACAAAGATTCCATTTGCCCGCCGGGGCCGTTGGAGACCGCCGTCCTCGGCGGGAGATGGTTCATGACGGGCGAACGAAGGGCTGATGCGTCGAGCACCAGGGGTACGGACATTCCTGTCCGTGGTCGTCCGCGGGTTGGAAAACCCGCGCCCCTTTGCCCATTGCCCGCGGAGACCGCGGTCTCCAGCGACGCGGCCCACGATGGGCGAACCATGCGCCGATGCGTTGGAGACCGCCGTCCTCGGCGGGATGTTCGTCGTCTCGTGGAATCCGTTCACGTACCCGTTCACAGCGAAGCGGTACGCGTTCACGCAAAACGGGTACGCAGGCGTAAACGGTTCCATAGTGGGCGAAACAGGGGCGCGGATATTCCTGTCCGTGGTCGTTTACGGGTTGGAAAACCCGTGCCCCTTTCTTCTTTCCGCCACTGTAATCTTGAAAAATCATTCGAGATTACAGTGGGCACCAGCGAGGGGTCTGTCCCCAAGAATCCGGCCAAGGTTCGGGTGTGGGTGGGTTAGACAAATCAGACGGGTCGGGCGGATCAAGCTTCGTTTCTCCTTGGCAGGGCTTTTGAGATGTGGACATGAAGCCCAAGAAAGTGTAGGCTTTTGTCCGCAAATGAAGCAAAGCGCATTTTCAATAATTGGACGGAAATCCGGGAGCAGCCATGGAGAAGTCAGGAAGGCAAGGCGTAGCCTGAGGCGGAATGTTTTTAGACAAAATTGACAAGTTCCCAGAAAATCGTCGTCGGATTTCAGGCTTCGTTCTGTGCAGCGTCTTGCTGGTGCTGGCGTGGCTGAATCCCGTCAATGCGCTGCGGTATCGGTTGCTCTTTTGCGCGATCTTTGTCTTGGAGCTGGCGCTGGTTTTGTGGTGGATCTGGCCGCGGCGTCGGTTGCGGCATGTGGCGGCGGGGTTCCTGGCCGTGGTTGCCGGGGTGCTGCTGTCGCCGTCCAGGCCGACGGATGCGGCCAGGCTCCATGATCGCTATGTGTCGCGTTTGAAGGCGTATGAGGGCGTCCGGTATTTGTGGGGCGGGGAGGGGCGGCTGGGGATCGACTGTTCGGGGTTGCCGCGCCGGGCGTTGCGCGACGCGCTTGGGTGGCAGGGCGTGGCGACGGTCAATGGCGGGCTTTTGCGCGATGCGCTGCGGCTGTGGTGGTTCGACGCCAGCGCAAAGGCGCTCGCGGAAGGCCATCGCAACGCCGTTGTCCCGCTCGGCATCCACGGGACAATCAAGGCAATGGACTGCGACGGCTTGCTTCCGGGCGACTTGGCGATCACGGCATCGGGCGTGCATGTGCTTTGCTATCTGGGCGATGGACGCTGGATACAGGCGGAGCCCGCGATTCGGCGCGTGGTCGTGCTGAACGGAAGGACGGATGAAAACGCATGGTTCAACGTGCCGGTGAATGTGTATCGGTGGAGTCAAATCCCATCCCGTCTGGATGGAGCTGCCGCCCGTCCGGCCTCGTGGGCTCGGCCCATTGCGTTGGAAGGCGTTCCCAATCTGCACCAAGTCAGCGCAAACCTGTACCGCAGCGCCCAGCCCTCGGCTCTCGGCATGAAGAACCTCAAGGCGAAGGGAATCGAAACGATCGTGAATCTTCGCTCCTTTCATTCCGACAGAGACGAGATTGGCGGCACGGGTCTTGGATACGAGCATATCTACATGAAAGCCTGGCATCCGGAACGGAAGGAGGTCGTTCGATTCCTTCAGGTCGTCACCCATGAGAAGAGACCCCCCGTTCTCGTTCACTGCCAACATGGAGCGGATCGCACGGGGACGATGTGCGCCTTGTACCGCGTTGCGGTCCAAGGCTGGTCAAAGGAGGAGGCGATTCGCGAAATGACCCAAGGCGGCTTTGGCTTCCATGAGGTTTGGCAGAACCTTCCCGGCTGGATCGAGGAATTGGATGTGGAGTCGATCAAGCAGGATGCTGGAATCGAAACCAGCACAGAACAAACCCCCACAGGTGACAGCCTCGATGCCGCGTCTGGGGATGCCGATTGATCTGACTGATTGGACTGATTAGACCGATTGGACTGATCCGTCTATTCTGTCTGATCCGTCTGATCCGTCTGATCCGCCTGATTCTGTTACCCCCGACAAGCTCGCGACAACGATTCCATTTGCCTGCGGAGACCGTTGGAGCCCGCCGTCCTCGGCGCGGCCGTTCGCCATCCCGTGGGATTCGTTCACGTACCCAGCGAAGCGGCACCCGTAAGCGTACACGAAAAATGCGAATGAAATCGCGAACGGGAACGTGTACGGGTACGTGAATGAATCGGGGGAGGGACGAGCGTCTGCTCGTCCGTTCGTGCGGGCAAGCAGACGCTTGCCCCTCGTGTGCTTTGCAAGTCAAGCTCGCCATGCGCCCGTTCGCGTACCCGTTCACAGCGAAGCGGTACCCGTTCACGAAAAACGTGAACGCGAACGTCCGATGCGTCTCACGATGGGCGAAACAGGGGCGCGGACATTCCTGGCTGTGGCCGTTTACGGGTTGGAAACCCCGTGTCCCTTTTTCTCAACAGGCTACTGTAATCTTGAAGAAATTTCTTCAAGATTACAGTGGGTGGCAGGGTGGCGAGGTGGGACGTGAGCGAGAAGGCTGCGGAGAATGGACAGCCCCTCAAAGAAAACAACTTCGGGATCGACATTGATCCCGAGTACTGCCGCATGGCCGCCCGCTACCTGAAAGCGGAGAATGCCGATCTCTTCACAAGCTCAAAACTCCTGTTTGAGAAAGTGGCTGAAGAATCGGCGAGTTTGGTTCAAGAGGATCATGCCCTTTACGATGTGCGCCCTGCCAAGAAGAGGCTGGAGTAGAGGTGAATTCATCTCGCGATCCTGCTTCAAATAATGATGTTTCCCAGAGGTTTTCAGATCAGATTTTTTTTGCTGCAGAATTTTTTGTTGACAACTTTGGCCGGATGGGTATAGGCTCTTTTTATTAATTGCTTTGGCAGAATTTTGCTGAGGCGGGAGCCCTTAAAAGTGGTAGAAAGCCTTTTATTTTTGAAGTGTAGTGCCATGTTGGCATCAGCAGGGAGGTAATCATGACGTTATACGACAAGAATGGTCGACCGATAGCATACGCAGACAATGACGGAAGTATCTATCTTTTCTCTGGCGAGCCGATTGCCTATCTCGACAGTGATTCGGTCTGGGCATATTCCGGCAAGCACCTTGGTTGGTTCGACGGTGGCCTGATTCGAGACAATTGCGGCGACACAGCATTTTTCACCGAAAACGCAAGCAGTGGCCCAATCAAACCCATAAAGGCCATCAAACCAATCAAGGGCGTCAAAAAAATCAGACCTATCAAAGGAATTAAAGAGATTAAACCCATCCGAGCCATTAATTCTTTGCGATGGTCAGGACTCTCGGGCGAGTCCTTCTTCTACCAAGACTGATGAAAATGCCAACAAAAGCCTTCTCCGTATTTGAACCAACTATGTGGAACTCAAATTCGGCGAGGCGTGATGTTGGTTGAGAAGATATGATCGAGATCAGCATACCAGATGACGTAGTACAGTATGCTTTCGCTGATGCACTGGCAATGCCTGCCGATACCGGATCAAATTTTTTTGCCGACTTCCGCCAATGCCTCAGGCAGAGAATTTCTACATTGCTCCTTGCGCACGGCATTGTAGTCCGCAATATGGACATTGTAGGTCACAGGAGCCGACAAATAGCAGAAATTTGCGACATAACTCCGTTGAATCAGTATTCTGCCATGTACAAACAGACATACGCAATTGACGGTGCGTTCTGCTTCGGCTACGGATTTGATGAGTACTCGCTTGATGCCATAAACTATGTGTGCGGAGGAAAGGAGAGTCCTTCACTTCTCCCATTCAGGACCATTCGAGGGTTTTCGATCGGCAACATCGCGTTTAACACTGAAGCAGTGTGCGATGTTCGAATTGCTCCCGATCAAGCGTTCAGGGCTGTGGCTGTTGCATGGCACAACGGATCGCGCACAACGCCACGACCATTTCTTGCATTCTTGGGTGTTCACTTTGACTTTGACCGGCTTCAGCCGCTTCTTGATAACGTGATTGCGGCGCTCCCATCTGGTTTCCTTGCACTTGATGAGGTTCAGAGCTGCTCAACGCCCGTTCTCTGGATTTCTAGAGAATCGGGCGAGCTATATACATGCCGCTGTTTTGACGGTTCATACACGGCAAGGAAGGAGTGGAATGTTCGGGACAAGCTGTGTTGCCTGTGCACGAAGAGAACACCACGTGCGAAGTGTGGAAATAAGATGTACTACACCCCTTTTCAGCAAACCTGGAATCCGTATTTTCAGATATTCCGAGTGAAGCTGTCACAGACTCAACCTGATCGTTATCAAAAAACGGAGGACATCAAGACGCTTGATCGTGACGCCGAGAACGCCCTTCGCGAGTTCATAGGACATCCGATTATCGGTGAAAAATGGAAAGAGGAAACCAAGCTTTTCCGTCTTGTCCAGAATATGTTTGCACCTCGGGAAGTGGTTCATCACTATAAAGGGGATGAGCTGCTTGGGCTTGAATATGACATCTACGTCCCCGATCTCCGTTTGGCTGTCGAGTATCATGGAGAGCAACACTTCAAACCTGTTGCCAGCTGGGGTGGTGCAGGCGGCCTTGCGAAGCGAAAGGACAACGATAAGAGGAAGCGACGGCTCTCTGCGCGACATGCCATTGATCTTGTCGAGTTTACATATGCGGACGAGATCACGCCCGAGGCTGTCGCGGCGCGACTTCGCCCGTTTTTGGATAGGCCGGAATCATTTGTTGAGATGGACAAGTTGCATTATGCCGAGGCAGACAGGGCAATAGCGGCTGATGCAGAACGTGGTAGGGAACGCCGCAAAGAGAGAAGCCGTACGCCGACACTGTGGAAGTCGCATTTGGAGCCTGAACAAGTCCAGCTTTTCAACGCATTGATCGAGTGGGCGCTTGACAAGATTCAGGCGCAGGAGGATTTTCATGTTCTGGTGCTGATCCAATGCGATTCCGGGAATAGCATGAAGAAGTTTACTTTCGACTCGTTGGAGGAAAGCCTACGGGAAGCACAGCGGCAAATCGCTGCAGACGCGAATATCCGATTTTATGCACTTGCTTTTCTCTACTCTTTACAAGAGCCCGACGAGGAACTGCCTCAAACAGGGGTCATGGTTGCCACCGAGCGCATCGGGCTTTTGTCTAGTTTGTTTGTGTTCTGTCGGTTTCAGCAAGGTGCAGCGGGTACGCTAACTCTCGACGTTCCGAGAGGCTGTTTTCGTACAGATACGCCACTGTTGCCCGCAAACAGAGAATACAATGCAAACGCTTTACGGCAAATGGGCCTTGGTCGCTTGATTGATAAACCATCTGAATGATGCGGAGGCATGCGAACGGTGAGTGTGAAGCAAACAAGGTTCACGCCCATCGTTCGCCGTCCTGTTTATTTGTCAACTGGTTCTTGGTTGGGTACCCATTCTCGGGGAAATTCTGGGGATTGCCTCATTCGTTCTTTGGATACTGTTTTACCTGGAGATCGTCAAGTACGCGAACCTTCCGAAATAGACATTCAAACAACGGAGCGGGAATCCCAGGAGGCAGATTCCCCAGAAACGGGGGCGTTCCTTGTGCCTTTGGATGGCATCGCCTGAAAGACATTCTATGTCACGCCCTTTCAGGGCTGTGGGCGACAGCGCCTTACGGCGCCACTACAAACGTCGAGGCGCATTGCGGGGTGGGGACTGGGGCGCAGGCAAGTGAGCCGGGGCGATGCGGCTTCAATCCGTAATTCGTAATTCGTAATTCCGTAATTTGAATCGAACTTCTCTCTTCGCTCTACGCACTTTTCACGACGCTGAGCGTGATGCGGGCGGGGTGGCCGTTGAGGTCGATGGCGTCGGCGCCGGCGGGGGCGGCGACGTGGAGGGAGGTGGCGGCCCAGTCGGCGGGGGCGGCGGCGATGAGCGTTTCGTCGCGGATGTAGTCGGCATGGAGGCGGGCGGCGGCGACGAGGTCGGCGTCGGCGTGGACGTCGACCGCGATGCGGTCGGTCACCTCCAGGTCGGCCTCCTTGCGCATCGCCTGGATGCGGGAGACGAGCTCGCGGGCGAGGCCTTCGGCGACGAGGGCGTCGTCGAGGCGGGTGTCGAGCGCGAGGGTGACGGCGCCTTCGTTGGCGACGGTCATGCCTTCGTTCTCCTGGCGGATGATCTGGACGTCGCCGGGGGCGAGGTCGAGGGCGGGTCCGCCGTCGGCGAGGTCGAGGGCGACGTTCCCGCCGGCCATGAGGGTGCGCAGGGCGTCGGGGCCGAGGGCTTCGATGGCGGCGGCGGCGGCTTTCATGCGCTTGCCGAGCCGGGGGCCGAGGCTCTTGAAGTTGGCCTTCGCGGAGAGGGTGACGAACTTCGCTTCGTCCGAGGCGAATTCGACGGTCTTCACGTTGAGCTCGTCGGCGATGACGGAGGCCATCGGGCGGATGGCGTCGAGGACGTCGGGCTGGGCGGAGACGACGACGGCGCGGGCGAGCGGCTGGCGGACCTTGACTTCCTTCTGCTTGCGGAGGAAGTGGCCGAGGTTGACGGCGGTCTGCGCGAGCGCCATCTGGGCTTCGAGCGCGGTGTCGCGGGCGGCGGCGTTGGCCCGGGGGAACCGGCAGAGGTGGACGGACTCGGGCATCGCGGTGCCGCGGAGGTTGCGGTAGATGGACTCGGCGATGAAGGGGGTGAAGGGCGCGGCGACCTGGGCGAGCTGCACGAGGACGTAGCGGAGCGTGCGGTAGGCGTGGCGCTTGTCGGCGTCGTCCTGCGACTTCCAGAAGCGGCGGCGGCTGCGGCGGATGTACCAGTTGGTGAGGTTTTCGACGAAGGCGACGAAGGGGCGGACGGCGCGCTGGAGGTCGTAGCGGTCCATCGCGTCGGCGACGTCCGCGACGAGCGTTTCGAGGGAGGAGACGATCCAGCGGTCGAGCTCGTTGTCGGAGTCGGGGAGGGCGAGCTCGTCCTCGTGCCAGCCGTCGACGTTGGCGTAGGTGACGAAGAAGCTGTAGGCGTTCCACCAGGGGATGAGCAGGTCGCGGAGGACCTGGCGGACGCCGGCTTCGCTGAAGCGGAGGTTTTCGCCGCGGACCACGGCGGAGTCGATCATGTAGAGGCGGAGGGCGTCGGCGCCGTACGTGGTGATCACGTCCATGGGGTCGGGGTAGTTCTTGAGGCGCTTGGACATCTTCTTGCCGTCTTCGGCGAGGACGAGGCCGTTGACGACGACGTTGCGGTAGGGGCTCTTGTCGAAGAGGAGGGTGCCGAGGACGAGCAGGGTGTAGAACCAGCCGCGGGTCTGGTCGAGGCCTTCGGCGATGAAGTCGGCGGGGAAGTGGGAGTCGAACGTTTCGGGGTTCTCGAAGGGGTGGTGGCGCTGGGCGTAGGGCATGGAGCCGGACTCGAACCAGCAGTCGAGGACTTCGGGGGTGCGGCGGTACGTCTTGCCGTCGCGGCGGATGACGAGGTCGTCGAGGTGGTGCTTGTGCAGGTCGGCGACGGTCGCGCCGGCGAGGGCTTCGAGCTCGGCGACGGAGCCGACGCAGATGATGTCGGCGGGGTCGGCTTCGTTGATCCAGAGGGGGATGCAGGAGCCCCAGAAGCGGTTGCGGGAGATGTTCCAGTCCTTGGCTTCGGCGAGCCAGTTGGCGAAGCGCTTTTCGCCGACGTACTCGGGCATCCAGCCGACGGTGGCGTTGTTCTTGACGAGGCGGTCGCGGAGGTCCTCCACGCGGACGTACCAGGCGTCGATGGCGCGGTAGATCAGCGGGGTGTCGGTGCGGTCGCAGAAGGGGTAGCTGTGGACGATGGTCGTCTGGTGGACGAGCTTGCCTTCGTCCTTGAGGCGTTTGATGATGGCCTTGTCGGCGTCCTTGCAGAAGAGGCCTTCGTACTCGGGGACGGCGGCGGTGAAGTTGCAGTCGGCGTCGAGGGGGTCGATGACGGCGGCGATGCCGGCGTCGCGGCAGGCCTGGAAGTCGTCTTCGCCGTAGGCGGGGGCGAGGTGGACGAGGCCGGTGCCGTCGTCGGTCGTGACGAAGCCGCCGTTGAGGACGCGGAAGGCGTCGGGCGTGTCCTGGAAGTGGGGGAAGAGGGGTTCGTAGGTCCAGCCGAGGAGGTCGGCGCCGGTCAGGGCGGCGACGGTCTCGTAGTCGTCGGCGTTCCTGTAGATGGCGTCGAGGCGGGCTTCGGCCATGATGTACACGACGCCCTGGCCTTTGTCGCGCACGGCGACGTAGGGGATGCGGGGGCCGGCGCAGATGGCGAGGTTTTCGGGGAGCGTCCAGGGGGTGGTCGTCCAGACGAGCAGGTAGGTCTCGCCCCAGGCGGCGGGCGCCCCGGCGCGGACTTTGACGCGGAGGGTGACGGCGGGATCCTGGACGTCCTTGTAGTTGCTGCCGGCCTCGAAGTTGGAGAGCGGCGTGTTGAGCTTCCAGGAGTAGGGCATGATGCGGTAGGACTTGTAGATGCGCCCCTGTTCCCAGAGCTGCTTGAAGACCCACCAGATGGTCTCCATGAAGTCGCGGTCCATCGTCTTGTAGTCGTTGTCGAAGTCCACCCAGCGGCCCATGCGGGTGACGGTGTGGCGCCATTCGGCGACGTAGCGCATGACCATGGAGCGGCAGGTTTCGTTGAACTTGGCGACGCCGTGTTCGCGGATGCCGCAGGCGCCGGAGATGCCGAGGGCGTCCTGGGCGAGGGCTTCGATGGGGAGGCCGTGGCAGTCCCAGCCGAAGCGGCGTTCGACGTGGCGGCCGCGCATGGTCTGGTAGCGGGGGATGATGTCCTTGATCGTGCCGGCGAGGAGGTGGCCGTAGTGGGGGAGGCCGGTGGCGAACGGGGGGCCGTCGTAGAAGACGAAGGCGTCGCCGTCCCGGGTTTGCTCGAGGCTCTTGTTGAAGGTGTCGTGCTCCTTCCAGAAGTCGAGGATTTCCTCTTCCATCCGGTTGAAGTCTGTCTTGTTGGAAACGGGGTCGTACATGGTGGGGTCTTAGGCTTCGGGTGTTGGCTGCCTTGAGTTAAAGCGGGTTTGTTTTCTTGAGGGGGGAAAAGGGGCGTCAGCCATTTGCATAGCGTTTCAGGTCGTCGTCGGTGATTTCCGAAGAGGGAACGAGGGTGTAGTGCTTCTGATCGACGATGCGGATTTCATCTCCGTCCATTGTCAGTTCGAAAAAGGCGATTCGGTTGTCGTCAAGCGCGTGCACGGAAACGGGGCGGCAGATCATCTTCGGGAAGCGTTCGCGGCAGAAGGCGATGTCCTGTTCGGTCTGGACGCTTCCATGCCGGTCTTTTCGCGTTTTCGCCTGGACGGGGACGATGAACTGCTTGCCCCGCTTGTTGACGCCGACGTAGAGCTCGTCGATTTCGATCTGCCCGATGTCCTTCACCGTCGACCGCAGGTGGTTTTGCAGCGAATGCGCCGTCATTTCCAGGAAGAGGTCGATCAGCCGGTTGTAGCGGATTTTGGCCAGCAGCGCTTGTTCGTCGTCGAAGGCGTTGGCCAGCAGGATTTCCGGCGTGGCGTTCGGCACCTTGATCGGCATCATGGACGTGTCGGGTTCGATCCGGCAAGGATTGACCTGCACGAAACGGTAGCGACTGCGCCCGGCTCCCTTGATGACCCACGTTCTGCCCCGACCTGCCGTCTTGGAGATTTTCGTGGGAAGCGGAACCCGGTAGCGAAAGGAGTAGAGGACGTCGCCCAGGTTTTTGGGGAGTTCGATTCCCAGCGATTTTGCCGTTGAAACGAGATCCTTGCGGTCAAAGGCGACTTCGAGGTCTCCCGGGCGGTAGCGGGCGGTGAAAATCTCCTCGATCAACGCGACATATCGATTCTTTCCGTTCGTCTTAGTCATTGTCCGTCTCCTTGTTGCTCCGTGTTCGTTGGGCGACAACGGACGACGGGACGCCAAAGTGGGCGGCGGCCTGCTTCATGGTGAACGAAAGAAGCGAGGGGTCGCCGAGGGCCAAGGTCTTTTCGGGTTTTTTGGGGCGAACGCCCAGCGAACGGATGATTTCGGATGCAATGGCGCGGGCGAGCAGTGGCGGCACGCTGTTGCCGATCTGCCTGAAGCCATGCCATTTTGTGACATGGAACCGAAACCAGTCCGGGTAGGAATGCAGGCGAGCGGCTTCCCGCACCGTGATGACGCGTGGCAGCGTCGGATGGATGGGGCGCGGCGACGTGAAGGCGCCGCGGGCGCTGTCCGTGCCTGCCCTGATCGTATTGCACTGCCCATCCGGGGCGAGTTTGAAAAAGCGGCTGATTGGCTCCGTCTCCCCGGCCCGTGCCTCAAGGAACCTCTTTTTTGACTCCTGGGTATGCGAGGTGCGGAGGCTGGACGTCAGGAGCCGCGCGTCAAACTCCCGGGCATGGCCGAAGTCCGAAGGGTCGCCGTCGAGCCCCCGCAGACGCCTCGCATATTCCGAGTGCGTTTCCCAATCAGCGGATATGGCGTCGCAACGCAGAAGCGGGGCGAACTGGTCGGCGTCCGGCAGATCGGAAATCGCGTCGGAAACGTTCGTTTTTGCCGAATTTGGCTTGGGGTAGCTGGGTGGCGTCTGGTCCAGTCGCGCCGCCAGCAGGAACAGCCGATGGCGGTTCTGGGGCACGCCGTAGTCCGCCGCGTTCAAGACCCGGTACGGCAGCACGACTCGATAGCCCGCCTCTTCGAGCGAGGCGATCAGCTCTTTCAGAAACCGGACGTGCTTGCCGACCGTCAGACCTTTGACGTTTTCAAAAACGCAGTACTTGGGGCGCAACTCGGCCACGAGCCTGACATAGTGGAAGACAAGCTGGTTGCGGGGATCGTCAAGCGCCCGCTTGCCGATCATCGAAAAGCCCTGGCAGGGCGCGCCGCCGAAAACGACGTCGACATCCTGTTCTCCAATGCCGGCGCGGCGGCGGATTTCGATTCCCGTCAGATCCGTCACGCTTGCGCAAATCGAAGCGGAATACGGGAAGTTGTATGCATGGGAGGCGCAATGGATCGGGTCGATTTCAACGGCGGCGGCGATGTCGAAGCCGGCCTGCTCGAACCCAAGGGACAAGCCCCCGGCTCCCGCGAAAAGATCGATCCCGATGGGACGCCCCGGAACTGGCGGGGAATACGTTTCAGGTTGTGGCGGCGAGATGTCCTGAAGGCTTTTTTCCTGCGGCCAGAACATGATCTGGCCTTGCGTAAGCAAGTGGGGATGCGTGTCCGACGTGATGAGGCTCAGCCCGTTTTCTTCGAGGAAAGGGCGATAGGCTCCAATCCCCTCGCGGAGCTGCATGGGCAAGTCGGATGCCTGAAGGGGGCGCCGCTGCCATGACCGGGCGAAGTCGAGGCATTCGCTCTCCATGGACTTCGACCGTTTTTTGACGGGGCGTTGTTTCTGTTTACAGGTCTCTTGCATCTCTTAGGACGTCGCAAATGTCGTTTTACTCTTCGGGGAAATCGTTTTCGAGCATGGCCGAAGCATGCCGCCATTCGTGCATCTCGCAATGGTCGCGTATTGGTTCTGGTAGGTTGGAGATGGGCATGGGATTCGCTTGAACAAGGAAAAGGAAAAGGAAAGGGAATTTATCTGGTTAAGGATAATCGCATCGCCTGGGGTTGTCAATTGATAATCGGTCAGTCGACGGGGTGGTCGGGACGCTTGTCGCCCAGTCTCGAACCCGCCCCGTCGCCTGCCCGATTAAGTCGCTAGTCGCTAGGGGCTAGTCGCTAGCGTGCTGAATTGTTGATAACTTTCCCTGGATTCGTGTGTTCGATTTGCCATGATATCGCGCATGAAACCACTCCTCGACCTCCCCCTTCCCGACTCCGACCGCAAGGAACTTGAACGCCGCGCCAACTCGAAGACCGTCAAGGCGC